>NZ_JBAPTY010000018.1:0-4167 GCF_049282395.1 Halobacillus sp.
TGGTAATATCTCCTCAAGCGGGTGAAGGGTAAAGTGGTTCGAGCTCCCTATTTCGCAAGGTCCGGAGGGGGACGATGAAGACTCCTGTGGGATAAACATGATCGGTGAGACCCCGGAAAGCGTTAGCTTGAGGAGGCTCAGCACATGCCCACGGAAAGCGAAATCGTCCCCCGCAGGACCTAATTCACACAAAAGTCTCGAAACTGAGTCTTAAAGAAACGGGAGCTTATCTTTAACAACAGCATAAAAAATAATCTGAGTGAATTATATAAAAATTGAAATCCAACGACATAGCTTACCCGTTTCATACTCATACTAATACTATACAAATTGGGTAAGGAGCGGAATTATGAATATACAGTCAGGAACCTATTATTGGCCGGACACATTTAGTGATAAACCAACTTATCCAGCTCTGGATGAGGACATTACGTGTGATGTACTGATCGTAGGAGGGGGTAGTTCAGGTGCTCAATGTGCCTATTATTTAGCCGATCAGGGATTGGATGTTGTCGTTATTGAAAGTGGAGAAATCGGACTCGGGAGCACGAGTACGAATACATGCTTACTTCAATCATCGGGAGAGAAATTATTCACGGATCTCGTTCATGTTTTTGGCGATGACTATGTAACAAGGCACTTGCAGTTATGTCAGGAAGCGATTGATGAAATAGAAACAGCGTGCAGCCAAATGGCTTTTGATGCTGAATTTAAACGCAGGGAAACTCTTTATTACGTGAGCAAAGATACTGACTTACTTCCTTTGCAGCGGGAGTGCGAGTGGCTTCAAGGACGAGGCACGCCGGCTAGATGGGTAACGGAAGATTGGATCAGCCAGCATTATTCCTTTACCAAGCAGGGAGGCATTTTCTCTAAAAATGACGGAGAGATGAATCCTTTTATTTTCACTCATGGACTTCTTCACTATGCTTTCAGTAAAGGCGTAAGGGTTTTTGAACATACAAAGATGACTGGAGAACATTACCAGAAAGAAGAACCTGTCATCACCACAAACCGTGGTCATCAAATTCGTGCTAAACAAGTGATCTATGCTGCAGGCTATCACGATATGGACATAAAAAAAGAAAAGAAAGCACGTTTTGTAAGTACGTACACGGTAACGACCGACCCGGTAGATCATTTTAGCGGCTGGTATGACCGTACGTTGATCTGGGAGACTGCCCGACCGTATGTTTTTATCAGGACAACGAAAGATAACCGCATTATTATCGGAGGACTAGACGAAGAAACAGAGCATCCAGAAGAACGGGATGGAAAGCTTGTGCATAAGCGAAAGAGGCTAATGGAAGAGTTAAATAAACTTTTTCCAAATATAAACACGAACCCGGCCTATTATTCAGCTGCTTTTTACGGTGGTATGGTAGATGGTCTTCCTGTAATCGGGGAATATAAAGAATATCCCAATAGTTTCTTCCTGTTGGGCTACGGCGATAACGGTACGGTTTACAGTATGCTCCTTGCTAAGATTCTAAGAGACTGGATCGTGGATGAGAAGAAAGATGATTATCAGCTCTATCAAATGAATCGCCCACTAAAGAAAAAGAAACTCTATAAATAATAAAAATCAGCTTCCTGATTCGATCAGGAAGCTGATTTTTGGATGGGCCAGTTTAACAAAGTTCATCCTGGGTTTTCTTATTAATAAGCCGGGCCATTTCTTTTTTAGATGTAGACATCCGCTTATGCTCAAGTCCCCATTCGTTCATGCTGGTTAAAAAAGAAGCCGTCGTTTTGCCGTAGGGGGTAATGCGGTATTCCACTTTTGGGGGGACCTTTTTGTAGTCTATACGTTCGATTAATCCATCGTCTGTAAGTTTTCTTAGTTCACGGGATAGAATACGAGAAGAAATTTCACCATCAATCTCTCGTCTTAACTGATTAAATCTCATGGGTTTTTCATGAAGGAGCTTCCATAAAATGAGCCCCTTCCATTTACCGCAGACAATCTCCAGGGTGATCTCAATACCTGTCTCAGTTTCTTTCACCCTTTTCACCTCGTCTCAAATTATTTTCGTGGTTATTCTTTACACGTGCTTTCTGATACCCGGCTATGATCCCCTGGGCATAGACCTTATTCAGCACATTCATGGTATGGGGAACAAATTGATCCTTATCAATCTCTGTGATCCGGTCAAGCAAGTCTATAAGCTCAAGCAGCTCATCCGTAACTGGGAATATGGGTTTAACATTATTCCTCACTTATTCACCTACTCTTTCCTCCGAAACGCTGGTACTGTAATTTTATTTTGTTTTTCGTTAGACAACAAGTACTTACAATTTTGTTACTATCCTATTCTTGCTAAGCTTTTATACGAGTGACAAACAAAGTACGATGGAAGAGATCGATATAAGCCATTATTCTAAGGGATAAACGTAGTCAAGTGAGTTAGATAGTAGGCTGTCTTTCATTACTCCTGTATAATAGTAAACAATTTATTACATAATCGGAGGCTCCTTTATGCGCAAGATTCTTTCCTATGCCAACAATTATAAAGCACCAGCATTTATAGCTTTAGCTCTTATGGGGATTGAGCTTGTTGTGGAATTGGTGCAACCTTTACTAATGGCGCGAATCATCGATGAAGGAATTCTTAAGGAAGATTTCTCAATCGTTTCTGGATGGGGAGGGCTGCTGTTAGGTCTTTCCTTATTAGCTTTCGCAGCCGGAATTACGAATTCTTTTTTTGCAGCTAAGCTCAGCCAGGGCGTAGGCTATGATTTACGACGAGATCTTTTTACGAAAGTCCAGCATTTTACAAATGAAAACTTTCAATCTTTTTCTACGCCTGGATTAATTACCAGAATGACCAACGATGTGACTCAAATTCAGAACTTTCTTTTTATGTTTGTTCGAATAGCGCTCAGGGCCCCGCTGTTTATTGTTTTTGCCGTGATCATGGCCTTAAGTATCAATGCAGGCTTAGCCCTTCTAATTGTCGTTGCCGTCCCAGTATTTCTACTGTTTCTCTTCTGGGTGCTGTTCAAAGGGGTGAAACTTTTTAAGCTTGTACAAAATAAGTTAGATCGCGTCAATACAGTTATTCGTGAAAACCTAACCGGCATCCGCCTTATTAAAGGGTTTAACCGTGGTGATTATGAAGAAACCCGGTTTAAAGAAGTGAATGATTCTTTAGTTGATAAAAACAAACGGGCACTCTGGCTGATGGAAACAACCATGCCGGTCGTTATGGTGGGTATGAATATCACGATCCTTCTCATCATCTGGCTGGGGGCTGAAAACATCCAAGCAGGAAATGTGAAGGCTGGGGAACTGGTTGCTCTGATTAATTATGCCACCCGGATTATGTTTACATTTTCCATTTTCACCTTCCTCATTATGGTTTTTTCCCGAGGGAATGCTTCTGCTCACAGATTAGGTGAGGTGCTGGAAGAACGCACCCCTTCTTATCTTTCTGAAACGAACGGCAAAAAACCTGAGTTAAAAGGAAATCTCTTATTTGACCAGGTCTCCTATAGGCAAGGTAGTGAAGAAGTTCTCCATCAAGTGAGCTTCCGTGTGCGATCCGGGGAAACCGTAGGCATACTGGGCGAGACAGGTTCCGGTAAGAGTTCCTTATTAAGACTTATACCCCGATTATATGAAAAACAATCGGGCCAACTCTATTTAGATGATAATGAAATCAGCGAACTGGATGTGAAGCACATCAGAGCGCAGATTAGTCTGGTTCCACAGGACATTCATCTGTTTTCAGGGAGTATCCGCGATAACATTCTATGGGGAAAAGAGGATGCGGAAATGGAGGAAGTCATCGAGGCGGCAAAAAAAGCGCAAATTCACTCTTTCATTCTTACTCTTTCAGATGGGTATGATACCCTCCTTGGTCAAAAAGGGGTGAGCCTGTCCGGGGGCCAAAAGCAGCGCTTATCTATCGCCAGAGCCCTTATTCGTAAACCAGCGATCTTAATTTTGGATGACAGCACAAGCGCGCTCGATGCCCATACAGAGACGGAGTTGCTTCGTACCCTTGAAAAAGAGGCTTGCACCGTGTTCATGGTGGCTCAGAAAATCAGTTCTTTAAAGCAAGCCCAAAAGATCCTTCTTATGGAGGATGGGAATGTAATTGCCGAAGGTACTCATCAAACGCTTCTCGCACGCAGTCCATACTACCGTGAAGTTTACATGTC
>NZ_JBAPTY010000019.1:0-15660 GCF_049282395.1 Halobacillus sp.
CTCCTTTTTGCATCGTAGATTTGAATCCGGATGGACCCACAGATGATCAGTTGAATCTTAGTGATTACCTTGTTTCGTTATACCATTTAATTGCAAACCACACTGCAAGCAGTTGCGAGATAAACCCGGCTAACCATCCTATCGCAAGTGAATAATTCACATAATCACTAAGACCTATGCCTCCTGAAATTAAAAAAGATCCTAACAGTATAAAAATAATGGTTAGTCTTTGATTTTTGTTCATCTGCTTCCCCCCATAATTAAATTCCTGCCAATTCATAAACAATTTTACAGAATACAATTGTCTTTTTTTATCGTTTAAAGTCATATAAACACAACATGAAACTCCCCTTTTTAATGTCTGGAACTTTACGAAAAAGTTGAACCTTTTCCCGTCATTATTTCGTATAATCAACGAAAGGAGGAGATATTGATGTTCAAGAAATTTTTAGCAAGTGTAGGTGTAGGAGCCGCTAAGGTGGACACCCAGTTGGAAAAAGCACAGTTTGTACCAGGTGAAGACGTGCACGGGAAAGTCGTCATCAAAGGTGGAGATGTAGAACAATCCATCGACTCCATCCACATTTTCCTCATGACAGAAGCCCTCCGTGAATCGGGTGATAAGAAAATCAAAGAAAAAGTCGCGATCCAGAAATACCCGATCGCTCATCAGGAGACGATTAAAGAAGGCGAAACAAAGGAAATCCCATTTTCCATTCAGCTTCCGTACCACACCCCTGCTTCCCTCGGAAGACTGCCGCTGTGGTTTGAAACGGGAGTGGATATTCCTATGGCTCTGGATCCAGAAGACCGCGATCCGATCAAGGTGTCCCCGCACCCTTACATTGAAAAAGTGCTGGACGCATTAGAAAACAGACTCGGATTCCGGCTTAGAGAAGTGGAAATGGAATACTCCAAACATTTTGGCTATGTGCAGGAGTTCGAATTCGCCCCGGTCGGAGAATACCGTTCTTACTTAGATGAACTGGAAGCAATTTTCTTTTTAAAAGAAAACCATCTTGATGTGATGCTTGAAGTGGATCGACGTGCCCGTGGGCTTGGCGGGTTATTTGCAGAAGCCTTGGAAATGGATGAAAGCCGCACAAAAATCACTCTTACAAGTCAGGAGCTGAACGGTTCGTTAGATGGAGTGGCGCGTAAGCTGCAGCAAACCATTGATCAATTTAAACAATGATAAGCAAACCGTCCAGAGGTTCTCTGGACGGTTTATTATGAAGCATCAAATGCATCCAAAGTTCTCCCTGGTTCTCCCCATTACACGGAGAGTGTGCGCAGTGGAATTACATTTGTCCATTCAAAAAAGGAGCGGCTGCGCTCCTTTTTTACGTCTTCGCTTCTGCTTTTAATGCTTCTTCCTCCACACGGTCCATAAAGTCATTTACGACCTTTTGGTTGTTCTTCTTACTTCCAAGCTTCATAAGCACTCTTCCTACAAAGTTGACTCCCTGGTTCTTTCCTTCATAAATAAAGCGGGTCCTGGACTCCTCCACTTTTAACAGCGTAAAAGAAAAAGTAATCTCGAATGCCTTCGCTAAGGTAAAGCTGAGTTGTTTATACTTTTTCTCATCCGTATCTTCATAGCCTACCGTTTCCACGATATAGGATTCTACGCGTTTCCCTTCCTGGTACTTTTGCCGGTATTTTGATCCCACTCCACCTTCTTCTATGTGCACCGGTTCATTTTCAATGACTTTTGGCATGATGACCGGCATATTTTCCTCCTGAAACAAGTTCCATACCGTTTCAATATTCGCTTCAATGATTCGCTCTTCTTTCCATTCCATCATTCATCCGTCCCCTTTCCAGACTCAATAAACTTGTCAATATCTGCTATCTTATCACGCAATTCTTCAATCTCGACTTCGATGTTTTTCTTTTTCTCAAGCAATAATTTTTCCAAATTGGCAAAAGATTGATCATTCATAACGGTCTTCATTTCCTGGATGGTTAAGCCGAATCCCCGTAGTTTCCCCAATAATAAAGCGAGAAGGTAGGATCCGTCATCGTAGTATCTGTATTGGTTGGATGGATCGATAAAGACAGGCTCTAAAAGTTCGACTTGGGCATAGTACCGTAATGTTTCTTTGCTTAGTCCTGTTAAAGCTGAAAACTCACTGACTTTATACATGAGGACGCCTCCTCTTCTCCTATAGCTTAAACTATGGGGTACACCACACAGTCAATAGAGATTCTATAGCAATGCGGTACTCGTATGGTTTGTCCGGATAACCTTGCCGGATTTTTTTGCTATCAATTTACTTTCCCTGTATTATTGGCTGCCTTTATCAAAACTTGCAGCTTCCGTTTCCTTCAACCATTGGTCAACCGCTTTGACCGGAAAATAGTATTCATAGCCAATCTGTATGTAGGGAATTTGACTCTTCGTGACGTTTCCTTCCTTTTGCGGCAGGATCTTTTCTAATTGATACTGCTTAATACCTAAGTATTCTTGTAATTCCGAGTGGCTCATTAATTGATCTTTCGCTCGGGGGTTCACTTGTACCTGTTCAACAGAAGACTCGGAACGATTGCTTTCTTTTACCGCGTCGGCGATCATCCAGGACCCTGCCAATATACATATTCCTAAAAAAATTTGAGCTAGACTGCCAGCCATTTGCTTCATTGTATCCTCCATTCAGATATCGTGTAATGTAGTCTAAAACTAGCTTTCTCTGGTTTTCATCTTACCAGTTTAGTTCCGACTTCTTCCAATTAAGTATTCTCGGTTTTTCTAAGTATCCAGACCACCCTGATTAATTTCATACTAATAGAGAGTCTACCTATTCTCCTTCAAATTCAAGATCGTCTGGATCTATACTATCTTCCACAAACCCCACTTTTTGATAGTAAATTCATACACACTATCAGTTTTTGAACTTCCGAGTCGTTAAGGCATTCTTCTATCCGCTCCTCTTTATCCCTATTCTCTTTTCACACCAAAAATCCTTGTTACAGCTTCCTATCAAGCAAGTTAATTTGGCTTATTCTTAGATTAAGTCTCCCGATATCCACTTGGCATAAAATAAATAAAGTTACTTTCCTTCTTCTTACCAGAAAACCTAGTCTTCCATTCTTTTTTCTTCATTGATGTTAATTTAATATTTACTCCTTCATCTTTTAATTTTTGGATGCTCGTATTAAAAGTTTTAGACATTGCTCGACTCTCTCCCTTTTGAGTGGCATCATTATATCGGTTTATTTATTTCTTCTTTTATAAATAAAAAAAAGCGACCTACACGATGTATAGGTCACTTATTACATATAAAGACCTATACCTGGGCGGTAAGGTCTTGCTAACAGTATCACTGCCAACAAAGCCGAGAGTGAGTCCCACTCTGGATTGACGACTTTGCTGTAAAAGCTACTCCCCTTATAAGGAAAATATTCAATTACACTACTAACATAAACGGAAATGACCGACTAGTCAATGGATAAAATAGGATAATTTTTGTATTATTCTAACTTTGACTTGCTGGTCATATCGATAGAAAGACCAAAGGAACGTCCAGACAATGAGCGGAGCCCTTCTTGAATTACAAATAACTCTGTTAAATTTCAGTGTTGATTATTTCAGATAAGCTCCCATTACTTGAAGACTCAGTTTCGAGATAAATGGGTCCGTTACGTTAGATGGATAAGGGCTTGTGGGGAAATAACTCGCTTTCCTATGGGGGAACGTTGAGCTTCCTCGCTCGTTTCACTCCCTGCGGGATCTCACCTAGTTCCTTCTCCCATGGGAGTCTCGCCATTTCCCCACCAGCCCAACTTTATTAGGAGGAACGGAACCTTCGGAAAGAGAGGATTTCCTCCTCCTGAACTTGCCTGAGATGCTTATATAAAAGGCTATCTCGCATAGTTCCAGCCTGAAAAAGTAATACGCCCATATGGTTATTTCTTCTCAAGCGGGTGAAGGACGACCCCGTTTCGAGTCTCTAATTCAGCCGGGTCCGGAGGGGGACGATGTAGACTCCTGCGGGATGAACATGTTCGGTGAGACCCCGCAGAGCTTGCTCGAGGAGGCTCAGCACATGCCCGCGGAAAGCGAAATCGTCCCCCGAAGGGCCTACAGACTAACCCGATATCTCGAAACTGAGTCTTCAACTAATCGGCCCTATTTTTAATAAACCTTTTCTGAAAAAATCAACAACAGCTTGTAACATAGCTCCATTTACGCTTAATGAGAAGAAAGGGACTTCTTCTGCTGCTTCTCATATTCTCTCCGATAAATATTTTTCAAATGAATACGGTGTGCTAAACGGATAGTTGGACGGATGAGCATCTGTAGACTTCCAAGTACAAATAAACTCACCCCCCATGTTTTAGCAGCTTCAAAATAAAAACAAACACTTCCGATCAGAAACCAGAGTCCCAGTAAAAAATCATTAACCGTGTAGAGTACTTCATAGCTTTTCTTGAAAAATAGATCATGTTTCCCCATTTTTAACTCCA
This sequence comes from Halobacillus sp., assembly GCF_049282395.1. Taxonomy (NCBI): domain Bacteria; kingdom Bacillati; phylum Bacillota; class Bacilli; order Caryophanales; family Bacillaceae; genus Halobacillus; species Halobacillus sp. The sequence continues at coordinate 4,471 of NZ_JBAPTY010000019.1, forward strand.
CGTACTGATCTTTACTATGCTTTTGTGCGTCAGCTTTCTCATTCGCTAGATTACTCATTCCTATCCTCCTTACGTGAACTTCTATTACCTTCATACCCGATAAATCGACAAACAAAATCATTTTTTTTAGCTGCATAGAATGGAGAAACCCTCTAATTAGAGGTACAATAAATCTAAATGAATTTTCACGGAGGTGTCTTTTCCTTGGGCTTATTTCTAAGAATTTTAGGTTTGTCCATCTTATTTCTAACAGCTGGATGCGGGCTTTTAAATAATGATGAAGAAATGAAGACGGTTAATGAGCTGCCAACATCCACGGTTGATCCTCACGATAAGAGTTCAATTGATTTTTCTAAAGAGATCAGTATAACGGCTATTGGAGATGTACTGATTCATGACCGTGTGTATGAAGCTGCTGAAACCTCTGAAGGGTATAACTTCATGCCCATGATGGAACAGACTGAACCTTACCTGGAATCATCCACCATTACCATTGCTAACCAGGAAACAATGATCGGCGGGGAAGAATTAGGTCTTTCCGGATACCCTGCTTTCAACTCCCCTGTAGAAATAGGTAATAATCTAAAAGAACTTGGAGTAGATGTGGTAACCCTTGCTAATAACCACACGTTGGACAAAGGAACAAGAGGAATTAATAATGCGATCGAGCACTGGGAAAAAATCGATATGAAATACACTGGAGCTTATCAAAGTAAAGAGGACAGCGAAGAAATCCTTGTACACGACACAAAAGAAGGAATCAGTGTAGCTATGTTAAGTTACACCTACGGGACAAACGGTGTGAAAGCGCCCGATGGGAAAAGCTATGTGGTGAATCGAATCCAGCTTGATAAAATGGCCCAGGATATAGAGAAAGCGAAAGAGCAATCGGATGCCGTCCTTTTAAGTCTTCATTTTGGGAATCAGTATGAACCCTATCCTAATCAATTCCAAAAAGATGTTGTCCAGTTCGCCGCAGATCACGGAGTAACGGCTGTGATCGGCCACCACCCTCATGTACTTCAGCCATTAGAGTGGGTTGAAGGCAAGGGCGGACATAAAATGCTGACCGCTTATTCCCTGGGAAATTTTTTCTCAGGACAGGAATCATTTGAGAAACGAGTCGGAGGCATTCTCACCTTTAATTTAAAAATGGACGAGAGTGACAATGTGGAAGTAGTCAAACCAAGGTTTAAAGTGACATACGTTACGTCCGCACGAGAACATGGATATGAAGTGATCCCGATGGATGATTTCCCAAGCTTAAAAGAAGAGTACGAGGCAAAGAAAGAACATCTCTCTCAATGGATGCCTGAATTGGAATTTATGGAATGAAAGAAGCGGAAAGCTGGCAGCTTTCCGCTTCTTTCTATTTCAATCTTCCTCCGTCTGCAGATCTACAATAATACTGCTCAAAACGAGCGTGAGGATAATGGATGCGATTGTGAAAGCGAATGAAAAGGTCATATTCTTTCTCCTCTCTTACCATGTTTGGAATCGCCCTGAACCTGGAGGGGCGTGCTGAATAATCTCGGCTAACGGTATCGTATAAGCAAGCGCAATTAATAGAAATGCAATGCCGATCCATATTTTCCAATTTTCCAAGAAACGCGGTGTCATACTAGAATCGCTTTCTGCAATTGGAAACGCCTCATAGTTTTGTTCATCTGCTTTTGGAGCAAGCCACCATAGCTGGATCACAATGAAAATGAGCAAAGCAGCGGACAAAAACAAGATAGAACCTCCGACAGCCATCGTCACATGATTGGTTAATAAGCCATCAAACCAGGCGAGTGCATCATCGTGAGCATACCCTGTGTAAGCTGTACGCCTAGGTGCCCCAAGCAGTCCCAGCAGGTGCTGAGCTGTACTCATGAGCAGCATACCTATGGACCAGGTAGCAATTTGCAGGAAGGCCAATTTCTGCAGGGACTTCGTAAACCGCCGGCCCGTTAAATTGGGGATAAGCCAGAAGGTTAACCCGAAAAATGTCATCGCTACCGGGGTTCCTACTGTGATGTGAAAATGTCCAACGACCCAAAGTGTATTATGAATAACTTCATTCATTTGAAAACTCGCATTGATGATACCGCCCGCGCCTCCCGGGATAAAAAAGGCCATAGCTATAAAGATGGATGTAAAACGAACATCTCTCCACGGAAGCTTGCGAATCCACCCAAAAAGACCCCTGCCGCCAAGCTCCCTGCCTCTTATTTCAAACGTTGCAAACATAGAGAAGGCTGTAATTAAAGATGGGATAATAACCATAAACGTCAAAACTGTCTGCAAAAATTTCCAGAAGCTGGATATTCCAGGTTCTGTTAACTGATGGTGAAACCCGACCGGAATAGAGAATAAAATAAACAGTACAAAGGATAACCGGGCCAGAGAATCACTGAATACTCTTCCTCCAATAATTTTCGGAACAATGACATACCATGCCATATAAGCAGGAAGCAGCCAGAAATACACAAGTGGATGACCGAAATACCAAAATAATGAGCGACTTAACTCGACATTAATCCCGCTTGTCCAGCCAAAAGCCCATGGGATGAATTGAAAAAGAACGGTGGCTACAACACCCAGGCAGGCAATAACCCAGAGAATAATGGTGGCCACTGCCATGAAAGCAAATAGAGGACTAAGTTCGCCTTTATGATTCCTTCTCCAGACGACATAATGCCCAACCAGACTGAATCCCTGAATCCATGTGCCAATCACAAACAAGGCAAGGCCTACATAAAACAACCCGTGCGCCTGAAGGGGAGCATAAAATGTATAAAGTACGGACGCCTGCCCCGCTACTACCATGACTACGACAAGAAGTGTTCCTAAGGAGGTCACCGCAAATCCAATCCAGTTCCACAACCTCACCTTCGGACCAAATGCTCCGAGGGTTCGGCTCATGCCCGCTTGAAAAAAGGCAAAAATAAAGAAAGTTGTAAACACAATAGCCAGTAACAGGCCGTGAGCAGTGAGAATCTGATAGTAATCCAGCCATTCTGGCAGCTTAAGAGCATCATTTCTAATAAACACCTGAAGGAGCCCGCACAGCGTTCCTATAAGAAAGGCTGAGTAAGCAAACCCTAAATTAAATAACGCTACTTTTCGATCTTTAGCTGCAATTTCCCCGGTTTTCATTGTTCCACCACCTCAATTTCTGTACTCATAAAATGGTGGCCTGAGCCGCAATACTCGTTACAAATGACCAGATAAGATCCTGGTTCTTTAAATGTGTGTTTTCGATGGTTAATCTGACCTGGAACGGCCATCATATTTACGTTCGTGCCGATTATAGAGAAACTATGAACGACATCTTCACTCGTTAACGTGAATGTAATTTCTTTCCCTGCCGGCACTTGGAGCTTGCTGGGTTCATAACCAAATGTAAGTGCGATCATAGCGACTTCATAAGTTCCATCCTCTTTTTTATGAAGTCCAGGCTGATCAAATGGAGCCGTTTCACGCACTTTTTCCGGATCAATGGTCATATGCCCGCTGGATGGAGCATGTCCCTGTGCAAAAGCACTTACTCCCACAACGGATAGAAAAATAACAAGTGCAATAATTCCAAATCCCAGCCATATTTTTTCATATTTGTGTAAATGCATCCTTTCTCCCCCCTACATACGAACGATATATAATAAATAAATACAAACCCACATCACGACAATGACGGCTCCAACAGCCATTACACTGATTAAAGTCCCTTTCAAGCTTGGTTGAGATGGGCCACTTTTTTTCATGGGCCAGGCCTCCTTTTATGTATTTGATCTATTTCTATTGTATTAGTGGAGAGGGGCATAATAGAATCGGGGAATCCCCCCATTTGTGATGGTGAAATCCCCCAATTCAAAAAAAAGAAACCTTTTCATCAGGTTTCCAGTGGTATATATAATTCAATCTTCGTCCCCTTATTCAGTTCGGAAGTTATTTCAAGTTCTCCCCCTGCCGCGCGTGCCCTTTCTTCCATGCTGAAAAGCCCTACTCCTTTTTGAGCACGATTGTTCATAAAGCCTTTACCTTGATCGGTAATAGAAGCGAAAATCCCACCGTCTGCTTCTTTCAACACGATAGAGGCTTCATCTACACAGGCATATTTTCGTATATTGGTCAGTGCTTCCTGAATGATGCGGTAAATCGTTGTTTCGATTTGAGGCGATAAACGACAGGAAACGGAAGAGGTAAAGTGTACCTTCAATCCATACGAATGCTTAAGACGATTTAAGAAGGAACGAACAGCCGGCATCAACCCCAGCTCATCCAACGCAGACGGCCGGAGCTCCCACGACATGTCGCGCACGTTTTGAATTAAATTTCGTATTTCATCTGTCATCTGGTTTAACAAGGAATGATCCACTTCCTGCTGGATGCGATGCATACTAATAAGAAGGCTGTACAGTTCTTGTCCAATCCCATCATGAAGCTCTCTGGATACCTGTTTTCTTTCTTCTTCCTGGACGTGGATCAGACGCGTCATCATGTGCTGCAGCTCCTGCTGAACCCTTTTCCTCTCGGTAATTTCATTGCGGATGGCCAGGTATTGGTATGGTTTTCCTTTATCATTTAAGAAAGGAACAATGGTCGTATCTACCCAATAGAAGCTTCCATCTTTGGCCTTGTTCTTAATTTCCCCCTTCCACACATACCCGGTACCAATTGTACGCCACAGATCTTTAAAAAACTCTTTAGAATGATGACCTGAATTCAGAAGCTTATGATCGTTTCCAATCAATTCTTCCACTCCGTATTTAGAAATCTCACAAAACTTCTTATTTACATAACGAATTCTTCCTCGTTGATCTGTAACAGCAACAATCGAAGACTCGTCAAGCGCATATTTAATATCCACGAGTTCTTTCAAAGGTTCGTAGGATTCACTATCAAGCAGACTTCTCTCATTCAGGTTATGAATGGTCATAAAGTAATTGGATCTATTTCCATCCATCCACTCGTGAACGACTAAAAAGACAGGAAAAGGATTTCCAATCATAGGCTTCGCGTAATACTGCAGCAATACTCCCTTTTCACAATGAATTAGCTCTTCTACAGAAAAATGAAGAAAAAGATCTTCCACACATACCTCAGTCGAAGAAATCTGGAACAGAAGTTTCGCTCTTTCATTGAAACTTTGTACCATTCCGTTTTCTCGTAAAATGAGAAAACCTTCTTCCTTAGAGGAGATTAGAGCGGGAGGGAAGGGACTGTGTTTTGTCATGATAAACCTCCTTGCTTCAAATAATTACTTATGCGAGCGGCATAAGGACGCCATTGCTGTTCTGAAGGTAAGTCATGCTCATTTCGATAGCCGATCAGCAGCACCGCGTCAAATAAATGCCCCGTTCGAAGAGGGATAGCAGCAAAGGATTGAAGCTTTTCCGCTAACACTATGGGGTATTTCGACAAAACTAAAGGAAGATCCTTCCTCGAACGGCAGAGAAAAGTTCTTCCTGTCTGCATGACGGTTCCCGCCACACCCGAACCATAGGAAATAACCATGCGTTTATATTTATCATTCAAAGGGTGACTCACATACTTCCACTGTATTTGCTTTGAATGATAATCAAACTTTGCGATAGCGATGACGCAGGCATCTACTTCCTCTTCCAGTTCGTTGCACATTTCTTCTAATGGGGTGACCACTTTTCCCTCTCTCCTTTGCTACAATGAATAACCCAGCAGACCTTTTTTCCAGGCATATTCCACTAATTCAGGACGCGTTTTCAGCTGCAGTTTTTCCATCACTCTTGCCTTATGAGCTTCGACTGTTTTAACCGAGATCACAAGTTGAGCGGCAATGTCTTTATTCGCAAACCCTTTAGCGACCAAGGCCAGTACTTCTCTCTCTCGATCACTTAGCAATCGGTAAGAGTCAGTCGTAGCCCCGTTTTTCAGCTTGCTCATATAATCCTCCATCAATCGTTTCGTTGCAGATGGATACAAATAGGCATCTCCCCCGGCTACTTGCCTGATGGCTTTTACTAATTCCTCATGCGGTGCATTTTTCAAAATACACCCGGATGCGCCTAATTCAATGGCACGGAACAAGTATTCTTCATCATCATGCATCGTCAGAATTAGAATCTGGGTCTCAGGGAATTGTTTTTTTATTTCGGAAGTAGCTGATAATCCATCTTTTCCATGCGGCATGGAAAGATCCATCAAAACCACACTCGGATTCTTCTCCTCTACTTGCTGGTAAGCCTCGTTTCCTTCTGAAGCTTCTCCAATTACATTAAAATCCTCGACAGCGTCTAATAGCATCATAAGCCCTGAGCGTACGACGGCGTGATCGTCAACAATGACAATCGAAATCATGTTATCTACTCCTCTTTATTCAGCCTTTAAACCAGCGCCATTCCACCACGTCTTTATTGCGTTGCCACTGCATTTCCATCGTGGTATCTTTCTTTATGACTTCAAGCAAATCCTCTTGTTCAGGCGGGAATTCATCCAAAAAAGAATGATAGCGGAAAACAATCCCTTTCCGGTCGACTTCAATGAATACTTCATCAGTATCGGCGTACTCCACAATCATTCGTATGGTAAGCTGAAGCGCTCGAAACGCCAAAACATCCTTTGTAGAAAATACCTCCGTGAGTTTATAGGAGGTGGGGAATTCAACCCTTATACCATAGCGTCTTTCCACTTCTTTTATATATCGTTTAAAGGCCACTGCCAGTCCATATTCATGAAAAGATAAAGGATATATTTCATTCGAACGGCTTCTCATCTCTTCAATCAAATGTGAAAGAAGGACTTGAGCTTCTTTACAAGAATCTTTCGTCGAATCAATACGGTGTAATGCGCTCGTTAACAAATGAGCATATCTCTCATGTAAATCATAGGACATTTCATAAAGCAGCGATTCGTACATGTGAGAGACTACATATAATGGGGAACGAGTGGTATCATTCATCACTTTAACTCTCCCTTCTTTATTCTTCATACCCTCTATATTACACGCCCCTTTATCAGGTTCCTATTAGGGCATTCCCTTATTTTAAAAACTGATCTGTTCATTCTCCGTTTTGATTTCTTTAACAAGCTAAGCTCTCGTTTGTTTAAGAATCCGTTTCAACATAGTTTTAACGATTCAACAATCAGGCGATTTAGTTTAAGAAGTCTGCTTATCAAGAAGATACTTTTATAGAATCTATTAAAAAATCCTGCATAGACGAGAATGCAGGATTCATTCATTATTTAGCAGCTTTATAATGGTAGAGGGTATGAAATTACTGTCTTGAGTATTGAAGGCTTTCTTGAAGATTCAATTCTTCTACCAGGACGGACAGCTCTTCCAGCAACGCTTGATTAATAGCTTTAATATGCTTTTTCTTACTGTCAATATCGTCCCTGTATTTGTTAAACATTTCGATCCAGTCTTTTAAATCATTTATTTCACCCAGCTGTCTCTGAAACGATTTAAAGTATTTCGCTTCTTCCTTGTAGTCAGAGGCATAAATAGTGTGGAGTGCATTATGAATGTACCTGATCTTTTTAGAGATAATCCGGACAGAATGTAAGGCATCAAGAGTTTCTTTATCAGTACGTTCCTGTTGTGAAGACACTTCTAAATACTTCTCTATAGATTCAACAAAACCGTTTTCGAACTTCTGGATTCTCTCATCTACTTGAAGGGGCAGGACATAATATCGCAGTTCCTTATCTTTAAAGTCCTCCCATTGCTCCACAAAAGACCCGTCGATGATTTCAGGCAGCTTATTTTTAAGCTTCTTCTGATGCTTTAGTCTCTTCTTGGCTACCTGATCGCTGAGCTGACGGTATACTTCTTCATGCTGCTCTTTAGAAGATTGATCCGCACGATCTTCAAACTCCGTAATAAACACATCGCGTTCTCTCACTTTTCCTAAACGTTTATGGGCGTCATTTAAACGATCCACTAATGGGTGGCTGATGACGTGAATGAACTCCAGGATGGCACGGATCTGACGCCCGTGGACACGAGCCTGGTGGACACTTTCGTCGTCTTCCTGCTCAAGCGCAAGCCTGCAGTACTCCAGGTAGGAGTCGACTAATCCCTGAAGGTACTCCCTCCAGCGGTCTACTACTTGCTCATTTCCATCTCCCAGACAATCCTCACAGACTAGTTTCTTCTTAACCGACACCAGTGAATCAGCTGATCCGCAAATTTCACAAACCTGAACTTGATCCTGCAACATAGCATAATCATGATCGAATGTAACATCAATCTTTTTTCCCTGATTCCAGTCAAGCTCGTTTCTGTAGTCAGCAGGAATAAGCAAGCGGCCATAGCTGTCTAATGTCTTAACGGAGTCGCCTTTCTCATCCGTTACTGAAAGCTTTAATCCTTTTTTATGACTCAAAGGTTCCAGCATAAGGTTTTGATTCGATAATTCCAGCTGGTCTCTGATTTCCTTGGGGATCACCAGCCTCCCCATTTTGTCGATCTGCCTTGTGAAAGCTCCACTCATAACCTAACGCCCACCTTTTGAAAGCTTTTATACATGTCATTTCCCAGACTTCAGCACTTCCTAACTAATTTCTAAATATTTTTACATTTTCTTTATAATCTTTATCCTTACATATATTCCCACAGACCGTACATCCTATGAATGGAGGTGTTAATGATGCAGCCATACTTATGTCCCAACTGTAAAACTAATCGATCCAGGTTCAACATCATCGAACAAAAAGCAACATCCGTGAAAATCGATCCAGGGTCAGGTGAAGTGATTAGTGAATATACATCTGAGAATCTCGATCCTTTTCATGCCGCTTACCAGGGGCCAGACAAAAAAATTCAATGTGGAGCATGCGGTCTGATCGAAGACGAGAAAACGTTTGCCGCTTTCGCCAGTTCAAAACCTATTTAATGTCTTTAGCGGCATTTAAAGGGTCGTAGGAACTGTTTAACGATTCAGGTAGTGTTTCATCTCCTCCCTGCGATCGAACAGCTTAGAAGAGGTGTAAAAGGGATAAATGAGAAGGTTTCATTTTTATAAAAATACCCCCTGCCACAGTGTGACAGGGGATACGGGCTAATCATTCATTCGGGAGAGAAAGTCTCCCAGCAGATCATCATCGTCTTCATCTTCTGTTGTTTCCTCGTCCTGGGAGTGGATCTCACCTTGTAAGCTATCAAGATTCAAACCATCGAGTTCATCATCGATACTCTTCCATTCTGTTTCAGACTCAGCATTTGATTCTTCCTCAGCATGAGCTTGAGTATAATTGCCTGATGAAAATTCTGTTGCCGCTGCTTCTTCTTGTAAATAAAGGGCTTCGTCTATATCGAATGCATTACTATTAAGCGAAGCTAATAGAGTGGTTGCACGCACAGGATCCATCATCAGCTGATACAGGATACTCCCTATAAGAGCCTCCGAATGTTCGTGCTTAATCCAGTTTCTCTGCTCTTTATTTAAAGCCTTAGGCAACGGGATGGTAACTGTTTCCTTATTCTTAGCATAAGTTTCGTTCACTCCATCCAGGACGAATTGGGCAATCTTGCTTGAAAAATTTCGCCTCTCTGTCTCCTTCAGTTGAGTTAATTGTCTCAATAGATGATCAGGAGTATCCGAGGGGATCCGGAACGTAATCGATTGTCCCCTCTCTATCTTTTTCTTTGATTGACTCATAACATCACCTTATTTAGATGAGCCGGTTTTTTGTTCTACTTTTTTACCTTGTTCTTGATTTTTGCCGTGGTTCTTTTTCTCGCTTTTACGGATGAAATCAGAGATCAATTTGTAGTAGGCATTTGCCATCATCCAAATGCTTTCTTCTTCATCTTCAAAGAATTCGATATTGAAACCATCTAGTTTGTTGTTTAATGACTTGATGTAATCTTTTAAGACTGCAGAGCCTCCGCCCACAAAGTAACAGATCTCTGATTGAGAGTTTCTCTGCCATACGTTTCTTAAGAAACGGTACTGTTTCTTAGCAAGTTCAAGAAGAATACGATCCGTAATATCGTGTACGTTAGTACGGCTTCCTTTAACCATGATGTGATGACGATCATTTTTCCTTGTAATGATATCCACGACATCGCGGCGGCTGTCTAATTCAACTCCATGCTTTCTAAGAATCTCTTCACGGATCATTTCTAATGATTCAGCTACACCTAGATTGAATCCCTGTGCTTTATCATCATCAACATTACGGTTTTTAATAACCGCGATATCTGTAGAAAGACCACCGATATCCTGAATGAGAATTTGTTTGTCAATCAATTCTTTGTTAATGATATTCAAGTCATTATCCATCACTAAGTTAACGTAGGCAGCAAACCCTTCCGGATAAACTTTAACCTCATCAAACTTAAGATTTACTTTCATTCCCTGATATTTTGGTGTGACAAGGAATTCGATCTGGTGAACAGATCCAAGCAGGGAAGAACGGTACCCTACGTCTTTTCCTTCTTTTACTTCACGAAGCGGCAGTCCTGTTCCCAATGTGTAGTTAGCTTCTACCACATTATTCTTCGCCGATTGTGCATTCTTCTCTCTAACTGCATCCAAAGCAAGCGATGCAAAAAGCATAATAAGTGTCTGATCTTCCTCAGATTTATAGCTACCTGGATCTAATTCCGTAGAGTTAGTGGTTTTCGTAGCCAGATTCCCCACACGATAGATGGCATTATTCTCTCTTAAGGCTGGAGAATGCACTCGAATATGTAGATTATCGAGTGGATCTTTTTCATCCAAGTCCTCTATACCGATAACAGGACGATCTTCTAAGTCTCTAGCGACCACGTTAGGAATATATAAAGATGAATCTAGTTTTCCAAAGTTTGCTTTAACCGCATCATTACCAACATCCACAGCTGCAATTCTTGAGTTTGTCATTAATCAGCTCTCCTTTTAATTACTATAATTTACCTTGCCCTTCTATTAATCTATTAGACTCTGCCGGAATAGTCAATGTGCCTTTCGGAGTATTCAACCACGTGTACTTGCCTGCTTTTTGTGCACACATGTTTACGTCATTTGTGTACATGTTTACAATCCTGTTTACATATTGATACAGCAGAATGTGTACGCATTTGCAAACGTGCATGCTTTTGCGTGTACATTTGTCTTACAAATTGTGTACTTGAAAACATTTATGTGTACAGACATAAGCGTGCCTTGATATGACATAAATTTACACAAAATCACGGACTTAGTTTTCCGCGCATAAACAAAAACGTGGGCTAGCTACAGG
>NZ_JBAPTY010000020.1:0-12110 GCF_049282395.1 Halobacillus sp.
CACGGCAGGAAAGACCACAAAGAAAAACATGAAAGTCCGTTCGATGTTTTAGGATTAACTTATAAATAAAAGATTCCCTTGTTTTTATTGCGGACTCCTTTAGGAGTCAATATAATCTTAATTGGAAATATGTGTAATTTAAGGGTAGAACCACTGCTTATCTAGAATTATTCACTTACTAGCTTGACGGATATGGGGAAATGGCGAGACTCCCATGGGAGAAGGAACTAGGTGAGATCCCGAAGGGAGTGAAACGAGCGAGGAAGCTCACCGTTCCCCCATAGGAAAGCGAGTTATTTCCCCACCAACCCTTATCCATCTAACGTAACGGACCCATTTATCTCGAAACTGAGCCTTCAACAAACGGAAACTTATATGGAATAAGCTGCACCCCGAGATACCTCCATTAAGCTAAGAATACAAAGTAAAGAATAAAGATGACGAACAAGAAGTACATAATTGGGTGAATTTCTTTAGAACGTCCTTTTAACAGCATCGTAATCGGATAAAAGATGAATCCGATTGCGATTCCCGTAGCAATACTGTACGTAAGCGGCATAGCGGCAATCGTAAAGAAGGCCGGAACACCAATTTCAAATTGATCCCAGTCGATATTTTTCAAAGTGGATGCCATCAGCACACCGACAATAATTAAGGCAGGTGCAGTGACCTGTGCGGTTATAACTGATAATAATGGCGAAAAGAATAGCGCCAGTAAGAAAAAGCCAGCCGTTACAACAGAGGCAAAGCCTGTTCGTCCCCCGGCTCCTACGCCTGCCGTGGATTCGATGTAAGAAGTAGTCGTTGATGTACCTACAACGGATCCTACAACTGTCGCTGCGGAATCCGCAAACAGCGCGCGTCCGGCACGAGGTAATTTATTATCCTTCATGAATCCTGCCTGTGTAGCCACCGCTACAAGCGTTCCCGCCGTGTCGAAGAAGTCGACAAACAAGAAGGTTAGAATAACGACCAGCATTTCAATTGTAAAGATATCACCAAAGTGGGTTAATGCCGCCCCAAAAGTTGGTGCCACGCTTGGCGCAGAACCTACGACGTCATTGACTGCAGTAGGCGGTGCAATCAGCCCTGTCACCATTCCGGCAATCGAAGTCAGGACCATACCGTAGAAAATACCGCCTTTAATACCTAGAGAAAGGAATACGACCGATACAATAATCCCAAAAATCGCAAGCATCGTTGGTCCAGCCGTTAAATCTCCAAGCTGTACAAGCGTCGCATCACTGTTCTGAACGATACCCGCGTTTTGAAACCCGATAAAAGCAATAAACAAGCCAATCCCAGCTCCGACGGCAAGTTTCAAGTTCCCAGGTATTGCATCAATGATCATTTGGCGCAGGCCGGTTACCGTTAATACAATAAAAATAAGTCCGGATGCTAATACACCTGCCAGTGCCGTTTCCCAAGGAATACCGTACCCAAGAACTACTGTATAAGCAAAAAATGCATTCAATCCCATACCAGGTGCAAGGGCAATTGGATATTTAGCAAATACCCCCATAATTAATGTACCAACCGCAGCAGCAATCGCCGTCGCAGTAAATACAGCCCCTTTATCAATACGCGTGATTCCTTCAGGAAGCTGCTCAATCCCATCAAGAGCAAGCGTAGACGGATTAACGAACAGAATGTAGGCCATCGCTAGAAATGTTGTAAGACCCGCCATGAATTCCGTACGATAATTCGTGCCCAGTTCCTTAAAATTAAAAAATTTTCTCATTCTTATTTCCTCCCTCACTGTCACCATCCGCTCCATCCGGAGAGTTCTCTCTATGTTAAAACCCAAATAAAAAACACTCTTGAATGCTCAAGAGTGTCTACCTATCTACGGATGTAATAGATGAGCCAGGCACAAACCACGTGCAAGGCGTCAACTATTCACCAACGTAGTCAGACCAGTTTACGGCGGTCCGGTAGAAACTCATGGGCCTTATCCCCAAAATTATACGGCGGTGTTACTAATTCTTAATTTTTCTCTATCTTACTAGGGAAGACTGTAGTTCGTCAACCCTATTCCCGAACATTATTTGTTAAAAATAACTTTAATGTTCGTTTATTCCCATTCAATCGTAGCCGGCGGCTTACTCGTTACGTCATAAACCACTCGGTTGATGTGATCGACCTGATTCACTATGCGGGTGGAGATTTTCTCAAGAACGTCCCAGGGAATGCGAGCCCAGTCGGACGTCATCCCATCAATGGATGTAACCGCACGAATGCCGATTGTATAGTCATACGTCCGCTCATCACCCATAACTCCTACGGATCGAATATCTGGAAGGACGGTGAAGTACTGCCAAATATCGCGGTCAAGTCCGGCTTCCTTGATTTCTTCACGCAAGATAGCATCAGATTCACGAACGATTTTCAGCTTCTCTTCTGTAATCGCACCTAATACACGAATCGCAAGTCCAGGTCCTGGGAATGGCTGGCGCCAAACAATATGTTCTGGTACACCAAGCTCAGTTCCAAGCGCACGCACTTCGTCTTTGAAGAGTGTGTTCAAAGGCTCAATCAGCTGCAGTTCCATTTCCTCAGGAAGACCCCCGACATTGTGGTGGGATTTAATCGTTTGAGCCGTTTCTGTACCACTCTCAATAATATCGGTATAAAGAGTCCCCTGAGCGAGATAATCAATTTCCTTCAGTTTTTCAGCCTCATCATCAAACACGTAAATAAACTCATTACCGATGATTTTCCGCTTCTGTTCAGGATCGGATACGCCTTCAAGCTTGCTTAGGAATCGGTCTTTGGCATTTACTTTAATAATGTTCATATTGAAACCGTCGCCAAGCGTGCGCATGACATCGTCTGCTTCATTTTTTCGAAGCAGTCCGTGATCCACGAAAATACAAGTCAGCTGGTCTCCGATGGCACGGTGAATCAGCGCTGCAACAACAGAGGAATCTACCCCGCCACTTAGCGCGCACAATACTTTACGGTCCCCGACTTGATCGCGGATTTTCTCTACTTCCATTTCCACCACGTGCTCCATTGTCCAGTCGTCCTTCGCATCACATACATCAAATACGAAGCTGCGCAGGATGTCATTGCCATATTCGGAATGACGCACTTCCGGGTGAAACTGAACACCGTACATATTAATTTCTCCGTTGCTCATCGCAGCTACCGGGCAGGAAGGACTAGTCGCATCCACGACAAAGCCTTGAGGCGGATCAATAACTTTGTCACTATGGCTCATCCAGACCGTCTGATTACGAGGAGTTTTCTTAAATATAGCCGGGTCTTCGGCTATGTTAATCTCTGCTTTTCCGTACTCACGTTCATTCGCACGCTCCACTTTTCCTTTGAAATGGTGAGTCATCAGCTGCATGCCATAGCAAATGCCAAGCACCGGAATCCCCAGATCAAACAGACCTTCGTCACAACGGAAGCTATGTTCTCCGTAGACGCTGTTAGGTCCGCCAGAAAGAATAATTCCGCTTGGGTTCAGTTCCTTGATCTCTTCAACCGTCATTTTATGAGAGTGAAGTTCACTATAAACCCCGAACTCACGTATACGGCGGGTTATTAATTGGTTATATTGACTTCCGAAATCCAGTACCAGGATCATACCTTGGACCTGCTCCATATCTTTCCACTCCTTTTCATTAGAAAAAACGCACGACCAGGGGCCTATAAAAAAAGGATTCCCACCTTCCCGTTAAAATAATTCAGGCGAAGGCAGAAATCCATCCGTGCATATCTCGTCACGTGATCCCCACCTTCATAGTCAGGACATTTACGGTGCCCCGGTAGAGACTCTCGAGCCATATTCTCGAGGATATACGAAGGAAGAATGCGTCTAATTTCCATTCATTCTATCAACGGTTCTGACAGGAATCAAGACAATGCTTTTTTAATTAAATTTTCCCATAATTCAGTGACTTTTGGCCAATGGGAACGGCGACTCTCATTTCTGTACAGAACCCGCTCATAATTATTCGTCAAACGCCGCATGTCATTGGACTGGAAGTGGCGGTCGACGACGAAGGCATAGTCTCTGAGCGTCTGTTCGGGTTTACGCTTAAATCCTTTATGATCCAATACTTTTAGTAAATATTGGTAGGCTTTTTCATACGTTTCCTCGTCCTCTCTTTTTCGATAGCGTCGAATGAGAAAAGCGGAGATCCACTTGTAACGAGTCACATACAGAACGAGTAGAGCAAGGAGTAGAAATACAGCCAGAACATAGACCCATACATAGCTCTGTTCTGAATTGATGTTAACGGACTCAGAATCAGACGCTGCTTCCTGATCTTCCATTTGCTGCGGGTTGCCCATATTATCTTCGGGGGTTTCCGTATCTGAACCTGAAGCTGCCGAGTCACTGTCATCGGTCTCTATATCTGTATAGAAATCCGCGTTGTTCGTGAACCCTTTCGTTGGTTCAAATGGAACCCAGCCCACATCTGGGAAATAAACTTCCACCCACGAATGCGCATTGCCGCTTGTGATTTCATATTTATTCTGGAGTCCGTCTGTATAAGGTGATTCAGTCGCATCAATCCGCTCTCCGCCTGTAAACCCTTTGACCCATCGTGCTGGAATGCCTTCAGACCTAAGCATAACCACCATCGAGGTCGAGAAGTTATCGCAGTACCCAATTTGAGATTCGAATAAAAACTGGTTCACATAGTCCTCATTTTCATCAGGCACCGGTACATCGGTCGTTGAATATTCGAATCCATTCGATGAAAAATACGACTCTACAGCTTTCGCTTTATCATACCGATTGTCCTCGTCTTCTATGATTTGACTGGCGAGGTTGCGCACTCGCCCCGGCAGGGAATCTGGAAGCTGCAAGTAGTTCTCTTTGATCTCTTCCGGGTCTTCGGTACTCGATTCACGCAGCTGATCATATTCAAAAGAAGGAAAATCATAGTTGATGACGTATCTGTTCAGCTTAGCTGGGGAATCTCCTTTAAGTGTATCCATTTCACCAGTATTTTCATGAATCTGAAGCCTATAATCTTCGGGGTAAGAGTCAAGTGAAGTGGCGCCATATGGATACACCAGTTTTCGAAAATCAGCTTCACTAGTTAACTCGACAAAGGACTGTTGTTCTTCTACTTCGACTTCATCCGTAAAGGTTTGAAAAGGAATATTGTCAGGAGAAACCGTTTGGACCGGATCTTCCAATGTATCTTCCCAGCCTTTTCCGGTGTACGTATCTTTCGATTCAATCCTCCAGTACCTTTCCCCATCGGCCATGGCCGTAAAGACACGGGTATCGTCCTGAATAAAGGATCCTCCGAGACGACTATCGTTTTCACCATATCCGACCTTTTGGACGACACCGCCCCCTCCTGGACCAGCGCCTTCGGCAGCACTCTGGATAAAGGGAACGGGGTCCGGCCACTGCGGAGAAAGTTTGGGAGAAGCATAAGCCGCAACTGTTGAAAACAGGATGATCGCAAGTAAAGGCAGCACCCATAAGTGACCTTTTTTAAACCCGCCCAAAGCAATCGATTCTTTATCCATCTCTTTGTGGAAGCTGGTAACACCAAGAGCAGCCATTGCCAGAACGAACGTGCGGATGATCGCCCATTTTCCATCGTAGACAGTAAACGTATCGACTACCGTAACGTAAATAAGTGTAAGCAGTACGAACACGAACATACGGTTAGCCACTACAATCCAGTAGAACAGCAAGTAACTCATCAGCCATAACAGGATGAGAAAAAGAAGACTCCGGAACAAAGGAGTCATCTGCCACCATTCCTGCGCCTGGATCACCTGTATATTAAAGATAATTTGATCATATAGGACAGAAAACCAATTGCGGCTGAAAATTGTTTCTGCAATATAGAGTCCGTCCAATATAAAGGCTAATCCCAACAGTTTGAGGGGCATAGATAAATACCATGGAACCTGAATAAAAGATACGAAAAAACAAAACGTTGCATAAATAAAAAAGATCGTCACATTTTTCGTTTCCGTAATAGATTCCAGAGGCAGTAGCCATTCACAGAATAATAGAAAACCAATTACATAAATCATAAGTTTAAATACAGCAGAGCGGTGGTCATTCATTGTATTAGGCATCAGGTACTCACCTCAAATTCTTGTCGGGTCAATTGCTCTTCTGATAATACTTGCACAACGATTCCCTGATTTTTTAACAGCTTAATGTGCTGATGGTCCTGAAAGCTCATCTGCTCTCTGGGGCGCACATAAAAAAAGACGAGACGCTTACTCTTTTTTGCTAATTTAACGAGGGATTGTTCCGTATTTTCATCTAAGTGATGACTAATCACTAAAGCGATCGTCCCAGAAGGAATCTGAGCCCGTTCACGGTCCAGCTGCTGCGAAAATGGTACACGGCCAAGTGGCTTTATCTTGGCTAAGTGGCCGTGAATCTTATGTGTCTGTGAATGGTTCTGATGAAAAGGAAAATATGCTCGTCCATCTCCAAGTGTCATGAAAGCAAGCTGCGAAGATTTTTTATGAAGTTCTTCTAATAAAGAGGCCGTGAATTCAACGGAGCCTTCAAAACTCAAAGGGTTCATAGCAGGGTGATAGACCGCATTCAAAATGATGAGCATATCGACGCTTTTTTCCTGCTCAAATTCTTTCGTCATCATTTGATTCTTTTTGGCAGTAGTCTTCCAATCTACCCAGGCAAAACGGTCACCTTGCATATATTCACGAACACCTGTGACGACGTTCGTGTTTTTTTCATTGAGTTTAAAAGAGGGACTCGCTCCCTGTTCAAAGCTGTACACACGTTCACGGAGCTTCACTGGACGCTTATAAGGAAAGACAAGAAGTTTATCCTCTTCCCGATACACGTGCTCTTTTTTAACAAACCCAAAAAAGTCCCCGGTTTTGATGCGGAAAGCCTTGAACTGGTGCTCTCCCCGCGGAAGCTTCTCAAGCTCATAATGGTAGCGTAAATGTCTCTTGAACCAGGGGAACATGACTTTCTTCACCATTCTGTCCTGCTGAAATTCACTCGCCTTCCCCATATCTCTGAATTTCTCTAGATGACGGTCCTGTTTTTTGAGGGAATCCGGGAGATATTCTTCAATGACGCAATAATAAATTGGAAAAGGGATTCTTCTTGTCAGTGTCACATCAACCTCAACACTTTCGCCTCCTGTCGCCACCCTTTTTGAGAGTTTACGTTCTACCTTCCAGTCGTTTATTGGATACAACAGCACCCCTGTCATGTAGACGAGAAAAGGAAGAAATGCGTAGAAGAGAAACCAGCTGACAAAGCCTCCCTGAAACATTGCATAAGAAAATAAAACAGCAAACAATGTCAATACAACGAGGAGTTTAGCCGTGAATTGAAGAGTCTGTCTCATTCACTAATATTCCTCTTTACAGGAATGGAGGTGGCGGAGAGCAGCTCTTGGATAATACTTTCAGGCGTTGCTCCTTCAAAGTTCGCTTCAGAAGTGAGAATCATACGGTGTGACAAAACATAAGGGGCAAGGTACTGGACATCATCGGGCACGACATAATCACGGTCGTGAACAAATGCATAGGCTTTAGCAGCTTTCATGAGGGAAATCGATCCACGAGGGCTCACACCCAGATAGACACCTTCGTGCTTCCGAGTGCCTGTAACTAAGTCAATAATGTAGCGGTTTACGGTTGTGTCCACATACACTTCTTCGACTTCTTTCTGTAAAGCCACCAGCTCATCGCGGGTGATTACAGACGAAATCTCATTGATCGGATGTCCACCTGAGGTCCGGCTCAGCATCTCCATTTCCTGACTTGCAGTAGGGTATCCCATTTTCATTTTTAACAAAAAACGGTCCAGCTGAGCTTCAGGCAGCGGGTACGTTCCTTCATATTCAATGGGGTTCTGGGTCGCCATGACAAAGAAAGGGTCTTTAAGAGGCACGGCGTTTCCATCCACCGTAATACTCGTTTCTTCCATACCTTCAAGTAAAGCGGATTGTGTTTTCGGAGAAGTACGGTTAATCTCATCTGCCAGCACAATATTTCCCAAAATAGGACCAGGCTTAAATTCGAATTCCATTTCTTTTGGATTATATATAGAAACACCTGTAACGTCAGATGGCAGCAAATCTGGGGTGAATTGAATTCGTTTAAACTCACAATCTAAGGATTTGGCAAGGGTTTTTACAAGCATCGTCTTTCCTACGCCCGGGACGTCTTCAAGCAGTACGTGCCCTTTAGCGAGCAAAGCCACAATGCTTAGTAAAGTCGCTTCTTCTTTCCCAATCATCACCTTATTAATATTTTTCATCACATCAGAAATCTTTGGCTGATATAAAAATGTTTGCTGATTCATTAGGTGTACCCCTCTCTTCCTATTACACTATTGTCAGAATTCTCACGCTCATTCTAACTATACTACATCCAGAGACTCGGGACAAAATATGTAGTTGTTCCTATCTATTAAAATTCCCGGCTTATCAGGATTTCAGTAACATTAAGAATTTGTAAAAATAAGGATCTATTAAACCGGCTATCCAATTTTCATCAAAGCAGATCATTAAACTATAGGGCTGGTTACTGTAAGACTAAGTTTCGAGATATTTTTGGTCCATTACTTAATATAGAGGAGGGCTGGCTGCGGAAACAACTCGCTTTACTGCGGCCCTACACGATGTAGGGTCGATCGACGTTCCCACAGGACGTGGCGATTTTAGTCGATCCTCTTTTTTACCAGAAGCCTCCTCGGTCGCTGTCACTCCCTGTGGGGTCTCGCCTAGCCCTTCTCCCGCGGGAGTCTTGTCGTTTCCTTCGCCACCCAGCCAGGAGCGGATAAAACGGCCCCTTCTATAAGAGAAGGTAACATCCTCAAGTAACCATAAACGCTTTTATAGCAGGGGGTATACCCTTGAAATCACTAGAAATTCAGCGTCGCTCTTAGGTTAACGATCTTCATTTAGCAGACATCTTCGTAGAGGGTTTCCAACCACCTATTTCGCAAGGTCCGTAGGGGGACGATGAAGACTCCTGTGGGATGAAAATGACAGGGGAGACCCCGGAAGGCGAAGCCTGAGGAGGCTCCGCGCATTCCCAAGGAAAGCGAAATCGTCCCCAGAAGGACCATCCTCTTCAACCAGTATCTCGAAACTGAGTCTTCAACAAACGGGAGCGTATCTGCAATAAGCCTAATGTTGACTAAGCTTAATAACAAATAAAAAAGTGGAAATCCATGATGAGGATCCCCACTTTTTTACTCCATATGACTTACTGCCACTGGATGCCCCGGCTAATGGACCAGAGCTACACCATCTAATCCTATACCTATACAAACCATCGTCTCTTTTTTATAATTTCTCTTTAATTAAGATGGCTTGAATTAAAGATAACATAAATATACTTCTATGCCTATCATTTTACAAATAAATACAGATCTTTTTCCACCCTGTTTTTAAGCTGGTTTTTCTCATAATAAAATGCCGGAATAAACGAGCTGATCATTTCTATCATCTCTTAATCTTACACGTTCAATATATGGATAGAATCATGTACAATTTGAAGAAATAAGGATTCACTATTCAAGCTGGAGGGATCAGAATGACTTACATAGCCGCATTCGACCTGGGAACATCTGCTCTAAAAGGCATTCTTTTAGATAGACAGGGTCACCGGACGAGTGAACAGTCGTTAGAAATTGAAACGAATTATGGCCCGAACGGGGAAGTTGAACAACAGCCGGAACAATGGTGGCAGGCACTTCAAACTATCCTTTCAATTTGGCAGAGTACCACTCCCGAACGTGTAAAGGCCATCAGGACAGTTACGTTTAGCGGCCAAATGGAAGATGTGATTCCACTAGATTCTTCTGGAACAGCTTCTACAGCCATTCTTTATTCAGACACAAGAGCTGATCAAGAAGCACGGTTTATCCAATCAAAGAAACCTTTCCTTTCAAATATAACAGGGAATTCGATCCGCTCTTCTACTCCTCTCGCGAAATTATTATGGATGAAGAAGCATCAGCCATCTCCATACCAATATGCGAAAGCCTTCGTATTCAGCGCGAAGGATTATCTCATCTATAAGTTGACAAATGAAGCAGTAACCGACCCTGTAACCGCAGCAACTTCAGGTCTAATGGATCTACATGAGCGAAGGTGGAGCGAGGAACTCCTTTCCGATTTTTCAATAGATGTTAATAAGATGCCGCGTCTCCTTGAACCTGAACAAGAAGCAGGAAAGATAACGGATAAAGTCTCTCAATGGACAGGATTTTCCGTGGACACTCCTGTCTTGTGCGGCAGCGGGGATGCAGGTGCCGCCACACTCGGTGCAGGCGCTCTTCACGAAGGTGATTTGTATTTATACTTGGGAACTACGGGCTGGGCAGCTGCTCCAACAGAAAAGAGTGCGAATAAGATAGACGGAGTATTTACCCTTTCGCACCTGCCGGAAGGAACCAACATTTCCATCGCCCCGCTGTTGAACGCCGGAAACGTTCATCAGTGGGCTGTCCATACCTGGGGTGACCAGACTAAATCACCTTACGCGAATTTTGAAAAATTGGCCGCTGCCTCGCCAGCGGGTGCAAATGGCGTTCTCTTTTTGCCTTATCTGCACGGAGAACGGTTTCCGGTTATGGACCCGGAAGCTACAGGCGCCTTCGTCGGGCTTCACCCTGCTGTTCAGAAATCCGATTTCGCACGTGCGGTAGTAGAAGGATTATGCTTTTCCTGCTGTCAGGTGATTGAATCCCTCTCTGAAAAACACGAGGGGATCATGACGGTCATAGGAGGTGGAACCAGAAGCCGCGTCTGGACTCAAACACTCGCTACTATTTTAAATAGAACGATCAGAGTTCCAAATGAAAGCGAATACTCCACTGTACTTGGAGCTGCCTCGACAGCTTTTATCTCGATGGGCTGGGTCGAAGATTACGCGGAATTTACTGAAAAATATATCGATCCCCAGGGTGCCGAGGTCTTCACACCTGCCCAAGAAAACCAGGAGACTTATAGGTCACAATACGAGCGTTACCTCAAGCTTTATCCTAGTCTTCAGGGTACCTATAACAACTGATTGGCATTACAAATAAAACGATTAACGCAAGCTGATAAAGGGAATTGTTAAAAAATTAAAATATTTTCCTGTTAATGTTATGTATGCCATGTACATATTCTCTGACCTAGCCGAAGCAGTCTTTCAAGCTTCGCCACTTCCTATTTAAAAAATAGAAAGAGAGGGAACGTTATGCCTAAAGACAGCACCTTTAAAAGACGGCTGAAAAATGTCGGACCAGGAGCTATTGTGGCTGCGGCCATCATTGGGCCAGGAACGGTCACGACAGCCAGTAATGTTGGAGCAGAATTTGGTTACGCTCTTATCTGGGCGCTCGTTTTTTCCGTCATAGCCACCATGTTTCTTCAGGAAATGGTAACAAGACTTGGAGTAATTACTCGTAAGGATTTAAGTACTATTTTAAGAGAACAGTTTTCCAATCCTATTTTAAAATGGCTCACGATTTTATTAATTATTTCTGCCATCGTGATTGGAAGTGCAGCCTATGAAGCAGGTAATATCGTGGGGGGAGCCCTCGGGATGGTAGCCATCACCGGACTTCCTACTAAATTGGTTGCTGTTTTAATTGGAGTACTCGCCGGAATTCTTTTATGGATTGGCCAATATAAGGTGATTGAACGAGTCTTTGTAGGACTTATTTTAATCATGACCCTAAGCTTTGTAATCACGGCTATCGTAGTCCAGCCTGACCTCTCTGCCATATTCACAAAAGGATTCGTTCCTAAGGTTTCTTCCGGGAATACATTGTATGTCATTTCTTTAATAGGGACCACCATTGTCCCCTACACGCTGTTCTTGCAATCCTCTACCGTCCAGGAACGATTTGAAGGGGAAGAACAACTGAGCGACAGCCGCTTCGATGTTCTTTTGACTATGGCAATATGCGGAATTATATCCGTTTCCATTATCATTACAGCTGCAGCAGCTTTTCCTTTAGGAACTTCCATTCAGGATCCTTCCTTAATGGCAGAGCAGTTACAGCCGCTGCTTGGCTCATGGGCTAAATACGTCTTTGCCATAGGGATTTTTGCTGCTGGAATTTCTTCCGCCATGACAGCTCCTCTGGCTGCTGCCTATGCCACAGCCGGAGCGCT
>NZ_JBAPTY010000021.1:0-1580 GCF_049282395.1 Halobacillus sp.
GAGGGATATTTTCTTTCTACTTCATCAATCCAATAAATGTACGTAGATTGCTCAGCAATTTCTTTCCAATGCTCTGCTACATTTTTATCAACCGCTGGATCGCTTTTTTCTTTTAATTGGTCTATAATTTTTTTCATTGTTTTAGAGCTTTCATCATAAAGGCGATCCATCTCTCTTAGGTCTTCAAAGTCTTCTTTCAAGAAATTTTGCTGTCTTTGAATACTAGAAAGAGGGATATCTCCTGTAGAAATACGATTTTTGTAGTGTTCAATCGTATTTTCTGAAAGATAATCTTTCATATCATTTAAGTTCTCGGACATACCTTCTGAAACATTAGCTAATTCATACAGAATACTCAAACTCTGCTTTAACTTGGGCCATTCTTTGGAAGACATGCCTCTAAACTTATCTCCACCTAGTAGGTCTTCAACGATGGTTTTACCCGTAAAAGTGGTCCACATCCACAACCGAAGCTTTTGCAGGGTTTTCTTATCGTCCTCATTTAAATCGTCATAGATCTTAGCAATTTTGTCATCGACTTCCCAACTATAGGCAGGAGTAATGTCTTTTTCTTCAAAATGTTCTAAATATCCGATGCTATTTTCTGCTTCTTGAATAACCTTGTCTAATAGTTCTACAATTTTGACACGGTCTTTCATTTCCAATCGGCCAAATGACTTCCTATCTTTCAGAGGATAATCTCCTGCTCCAAAACGGCTGTAATAGCGACCGTAAGAGAAGATTTTGATCAAGACATCATTTAAATTATCTTTGTTTAATTCGTCTAACACCTGGTCAAGTTCTACGATTTCTTCCTGTTCCTTTGCTGGTTTTCCGATTGCATACAAGTCATATGCTCTGTAACCATGAGGCTGAACTTCATAGAGCCCTTGCGCAATATTGTCCAGTTCCTCCTCTGTTTGGACAATCCTCGCTGACAGATTCTCTAGCTCATTTTCCAGATCTTTATAACTGACTTCATTAGATAGCTGTTGATTTAATTTACCATAGAGGGCATTTCGATCATTTTTCTCATCGTGAAGAAGAGCAGCGTTTGCCGATAACCCAAGACCGTCCAGCCGCTGATAAACGACATCCAAGGCTGCCCTCTTCTGTGTAACGAGCATAACTCTTTGTTCGTTTGCTACAGCGTTCGCAATCATATTAACGATAACCTGTGACTTTCCAGTACCAGGCGGTCCGTGCACCACGATTCCTTTTTCATGCTCCAGCGAATCAATAATATGTTCTTGAGAGGCGTCGGTATCCAGAACCAGGAATTTAGATTTCTCTTTACTCACTTTATCTTTGGAAACATCCTGGGCGGCGGCCGGGAGACGATCAACACCTTCAGCATCCTGATCTTTGCCGATATCCAGTAATTCAGATACCAATCCTAACGATTCATCCTCGTTATCCAGCTTCTCCATAAATTGTTCATAATCTTTAAGGATAGCTGAATTTCCTTGTGGGAAATGACCAATTACCGCCTGATGGTGTAATCGAAAACGTCCCTTAGGAACTAAGGGGATATCCTCTTTTTTAAAACTCCCAACCTCCTTAATACTTTCACCTACTAG
>NZ_JBAPTY010000022.1:0-6533 GCF_049282395.1 Halobacillus sp.
TTTTTTTGCTCTCCAGCTAATTTTAGTAGGTATTTTTTGTGGGTTTCGAGTTTCTTATTAAGGCCAGGTCCGGAGGGGGACGATGTAGACTCCTGCGGGGTAAACATGATCGGTGAGACCCCGGAAAGCTTTAGCTTGAGGAGGCCCAGCACATGCCCGCGGAAAGCGAAATCGTCCCCCGCAGGACCTTCCGCTCAACAAATGTCTCGAAACTGAGTCTTCAAGTAATGGGAGCTTTTCTTTAAGAATTACCATGTAGTTTTTTGGGTATATAATTGAAACAATCTGTAGATTTAGTTACGGGTTGTCTAACTTGTGATCAGATGATCGCAGTAGTGGAAGCGTGCAGCAGCGGAAGGATCCGCCTGATTTTATAATTTCAGAGAAATCAATGGGAATGATTTGGAAACCCTTTGAATGCAGCTCATCGTTCAATCGTTGGTTCTGAGGAAGACTAATGAGTATTCCTTCATCAATGGAAAGAACATTCGGCCCCATATGGAATTGCTCCTCCCGAGTTACCGGAATCAAATTGAATCGGGACTGAAGCTTATCCAATCCACTATCAGTAAAAGAAGGAGGATAAACGAGAGCTGTATGATCACTAATAATATTAAATACACAATCAAGATGAAGAATATCATCCTCAAGGTCCAGCGATTCAATCGTATAGGAAGGGAGTTGTTCTCGTAACGTTTCTATAGACTCAAGAGAAGTACGCCCGCTTATTCCAATCCAAATAGTCTTTCCGTCAATTAATACGTCCCCTCCCTCGATGGAAGAAAGAAACGGTTCGTGGAAAGGAATCGAATTTTCATAAAGCCACTCTTTCAACAGCGAAGTTTCTTCAAGCCGCACTTCTTCATTCATTGAAGCCACGAAGAGTTGATCATGAATGACAAAGGCAATGTCTCTCGTAAAGACCTGCTCGTGTAATTCAGGGTGAGCAGAAAGTTCAACCACTTCAACACCATGCTCCTTCAGCACATGGACAAAGGTGTCGTGTTGGTCAAGCGCACGCTGGATATCAATATTGACATCTTCATAATGCTTTTGTGTTTCATTAATAACAGTCGATATTTTCATAAAGGATGGTTTTGCAACCAGCACTTTTTTTAAAGCAGAATATTCGGTTCTGCAATGAATTCTATTGCTCAGTGTGCATTCCTTCATCTTCATAACCTCCATCTTGCGCTTTCATGGTTAATTCCCCGGGTCATCCTTCCTAAAACCTTCAAAAATAAGGAAATGGACTCATTCTATGTAAGAAGCTCAAAGTTATAAAATACTTTGAGCTTCTTCTATCCGTTTATACACTATTAGTTTAACTCAAAATAAAGCAGCTTAAGCATTAGCGGTAACATTCTGGTCGTTAACATCAGGATCAAAAGGATTCGTAGAACTGATACCGTTGTTGCAGACAATCCAGTTTCCTGTGTTGAGGGCACCTGAACCCGCGTTTGTCTTTGAAGTACTCTTAGGTGATAGATAGAAGGAATCCCCGAAGTTTACGACCCCGCCGCCGACACTATTTATACTGATGGGACCGACTATGGCCGGCATTCATGATCGCCTCCTTCTTATAATTAGTTCGATTCGACGATATAGTTACAACCTATGCGAAACAGTGACCTATTGTTCGTCTCTCAAGACTCGGAAATGCTTTGTTCTAGAAAGGGAATCAATGTGTTCAATGCCTCCTACTTGCACAATTCCAGCCGTGGAAACCCCGATAACATGGATATCATTTACATAGATGGCCTGGTTTTGGTAATGGAAGGAAGGAACGGTAATAGGAGGTAAAGGTCTGGTGGGATGTAGAGAGAAAATTGGAAAATCTTCAAAGTTGAGCGAATTTGAAATAAATTCTGCTCCTTCTTTTTGGACAGCCAGCACTTTGGACCAGGGAGACGCCCGGTGCACATCCCCAATAGAAATATTAGAGGCGATCAATGCAGAGGTAATGTCAATTCCATCAACGTACACCATGCGGTTATACATTTTCATCATCACCAATGACTACAGTTTCCCCGGTGGTATCTATTGGAACATAGGGACCAATGATCAAGGATTCCGGCGGTGTATCGAAATAAGATTGTAAACGAATCGTTTTATTGTCTCCGATCAGGAATACGGCGGAAGAAGAGACCGCCGTTACGCGAATGTGTCCGACATGGAGACCATAGTTATGAACGATGTGATTCATGAGGTACCATCTCCTTGGAAAGAATCAAAATATTGAGCTATGGAATGTCTGATTTCATGTTGCACCTGATTAACAAGCCCGGCATCATCCAAGTCCGGATTCTGGTTCTTATAGTGTTCTATCCTCTGAGAGAGCTGCTTTCTTACATCGGCAATAATCTGCTCCTTATGGTGATCCGTTACCGGAATTTCATGATCGCGGGTATATTGATTCATCCACTGGGGAATGTCTGTGTTCATGTATTTTTGCAATTGGTGAAGGACGGGATCCTGCTGAGAAGTCATTTGACCCTGGTTTGCATAAAAGTCACCGATATCTGCCGCATCGCTTCCATTCGGAGTTAGTCCAATTTGCAAAGTTCCTTCCAACGTATCGATCTTCAACTGGTCAAAATGATACTCTATTTTTTCAATGACGGTCTTAGGGCTCTCATTCATTTGAAGCTGTTCGATTTTCTGCGTCAATTGATTGATCAGCTGCTGCTGGTTTTCCATGTGCTTCATAACCTGCTGAACCCAAGACTGCCATGATTGGTAATTGTTGTTCAAATGAGATCACCCCCTGTTTAACTTTATGCACAATATACAAGACTATGATATGGAAAGTGGAACGAGAGAAGGACCTTCGGCTTCCGGAATGTCTACGGTGCCTTCTGCCGGCGTGGCAGCCGGCGCAGCGGATTGAAAAGCTCCTGTATTATATAGGTCAGCTTTGGCTTGAATAACTCCTGAGCTGCCAATTTGAACAATGGAAGAATTAGCCACGGTGCCGATACGCAGTACATGAATGCAGATGGACTGGTGGACGGTAATGTTCATGAAGCATCCTCCTAGGAATCGTTAATTAAGGATTGGTCAATCATCTCCTGGTCATTGACATAGGTGTTGGAGTTGTTAATATCAATATTTATTCCACTCCCTGTGTTGAATGACCCGCCGCCAGCAAATGTTTTTACCCAGGCTTGTGGGGCCATATTATACACGTCGCCAATGTTGAATATACTGGAACTGGATAAGGACGTCACATTTACGGCTCCTACTTTTGCCGGCATTTAAAAACTCCTTTCTTTATTTTATGAAACGCAATTGTCTAAATAACAGAATAAAAGTAAAATAAAGCTAACAGGGGGAATAAACATGAATTCGAAGGCGTCGCCATTAGGAGAATCAGAAAGATTAAACTGGATTGATGCTGTACGCGGGCTTGCGATTTTAGGCATCTTCATGGTGAATGTACCAGCGTTTAACGCTCCCTATTTCTTATACGGGGGAGCCGCTCAAGCCTGGGATTCATCACTGAGTCATACCGTGCAGGCGATCATTGATATCTTTTTTCAAGCAAGTTTTTATACATTATTTTCTTTTATGTTTGGATTTGGCATGCAGATGATGAAGGATCGGCTGGATGAGAAGAATCTTGATTACCGCCCAATCATATTTAAACGATTGGTAGTTTTAATTGGCTTTGGCTTGATCCACGCCTTTTTAATCTGGCATGGAGACATTCTGCTTTCTTATGGAGTACTCGGACTTACTTTATTTGCTTTTTTCCATCTAACGAAAACCGGGCTTTTGTACATGGCTTATTTTATGCTAGCGCTTCTTGTCCTGCCAATGACTTTTGCCCTCTACTCGATTCGCGGACGGCTGCAGGGGATTGTTGAACAGGGATCGATTAATGAAGCTATAGCTAACTACGGCACAGGGAGTCTAACCGAAATATGGCAACAGAATGCCTCTGACTGGTTGTATGCCAACCATGTTGCTAATCTGCCATTTTTAGCACTCAGCCTGCTTCCCATGTTTTTATTTGGTTTATATGTGTGCCGTAAGCGCTGGCTACACGAACCGGCTGCTCATTTGGGGAGTATAAAAAAAGTGTGGGCTATGACAGGCGTCCTGTTTCTCATTTTTAAAGCAGGTCCTTATCTCTATGGTAATCCGGAATGGGTTGGGATTATGCAGGACAGCGTAGGCGGAACCGCCTCAGCCGTATTTTACGTGTTGTCGGTAACGTTATTGTTCCGGACAAAATCAGGGGCAAGGTTTTTGCATCCATTGACGTGGATTGGAAGAATGTCGTTATCCAATTATATTCTTCAATCGCTTGTATGCTTTGTTCTTTTTTATTCGGTTGGGTTTGGTATATACGGCCAGGTACCGCCTATTATGAGCGTAATGATTGTGGTGGTGGTTTACACGTTGCAGATCTTCGCAAGTAGAGCATGGCTCAAGAGATACCGTTATGGGCCGCTTGAATGGCTGTGGAGAACATTAACTTATGGGAAGAGACAACCATTAAAACGTAAACAGACAGCTGCTTCTTAAAAAGAGGAGGACTCACCATGAAACGTGAAGAGCTCATCAAAGAAAGCAAGGAATGGGTAGAGGAACGAATTATATCGGAAGATCAAAGGGAGCAGTTGCTGGAGCGCTACCCGGCCCGGCAGCACAAACCTCTGCTGCTGACCTTTGCCGCCATCTTCATAGGCCTCGGATTTCTAACGTTTATCGCTTCTAATTGGTCGGTGATCTCGGATATCTTTCGAATGGCGATTATTATTGGAAGTTTACTAGCCTTCTATGTTGCGGGTGAGCAAACTTACAAGAAGCACTCCAAGCGCTTAGGGGAAAGTCTAATGCTCATTGCTCTTATGATATTTGGAGCAGGGATCTTTTTGACGGGCCAAATGTATCATTTTACTTCATTTAGTGCCCTGCCATTCTTTATTTGGTCCATTGCCGCATTCAGCTTGTTTCTCCTATGTAAAGAAACACCTTTCTTTATAGCTGCAGCTATTCTAACTACGGTGGGGCAGGTGTACAGTGGTGTCACTTTTGGTGATTTTCACATCTGGACTGGATTACTCTTCATCCTTGGTCTAGGGTGGTTTACGGCGCGCGGTCAGCGGACGGATTATTCGGTCTGGTTCGGAGCGGGTTATTTGATTCAAAGTCTCGTCTTCGTTCTTAGCAGTGGTTATCCTTATTACTGGCTCATTAATCTGATCCTCTTTCTTTATTTATTCGATGATGCAGCCGCTGGAAAAGGAAAGCTGCGCGTGCTCAAAACGTTCAGTGTCATTTCAGTCTTTTTGATTTTAGTTTTTCAAGTCTTCTTTCTTGGAGAAGGTTTTGTAGAAGTCCAGACAGAATCCTCTTTCTATTTCTTTATTGTATGGGCCGTCTTTTTCGTAGGAGCTGTGGTCCGGTCTGCGATGAGTTCAACGAATTACTATTGGATTGATTTGTTATTATTTTTGCCGGTCTTCCGATTTGATTTCGCTGATGGGTTGTCGCTCGGTATCTTGTTTGTCTATTCCTTGCTATGGCTCACTTCAGGCTATCAGCAGAGTGTAGCACGCTGGGTAAACAAAGGGACAGCTGCACTTCTGGCTACGACCTTTATAGCTTATTTCCAGCTTGCCTGGGACTTCATGAACCGCTCTCTTTTCTTTTTTATTGGTGGAATCCTGCTGTTTGCCTTAAGCTTCTTCCTTGAAAGGAAACGAAGACAAGTGAGCAAAGGGGAGGTAACGCCATGAAGCGCATTTGGTTTTATGTCATTGTCTGCCTTCAGGCTCTGTTTCTTATATTGATGTCGATGTCTTACTATACTATGGACATATGGGGAGAATCCATACGCTTAAAAACCGCCCCTGTAGACCCGAGAGATCCTTTTTATGGTGACTTTGTAACATTATCATATGAGGTGGAAATGGTTCCTGCGGATAAATGGAATGTTTCTGCTGATATAGGGTCGGGAGAAAAAGTTTATTTGCTGCTCGAACGTGGTGAAAATGATCTTCATACACTTGTGGAGGCTTCTGCTGAAAAACCTGAGGTGAGCGGGAAGGAGGTCGTCTTTCCTGCCCGTCTCGACTGGCATGATCCTCAAAGAGGCGTGTATATGGTGGATATTGGTTTGGATCGTTATTTTATTGAGGAAGGTACAGGTCAGCAATATGAACAAAACAGGGAGGATCTGATCGTGGAAGTCATCCTGGCCCCCTGGGGACAGAAAAAGATTGATGCCGTAACGAAGGCGGAGTAAATAAAGAGCGCTTTTCCTAAATGGAAAAGCGCTCTTTTTAATCAGCTGGATGGAATTTCCTAGAGTCTCTATGAAGTAAGAGACTTATTCAACAATAGGGACGGATAGTTGAAGACTCAGTTTCGAGATATCTTTGGCCCTTTACTTAATATAGAGGAGGGATGTCTGCGGAAACAACTCGCTTTCCTGCGGGGGAACTGGCAAGCCTCCTCAGTCGTTAACACTCCTTGTGGGGTCTCGCCTAGCTCCTTCTCCCGCGGGAGTCTCGTCGTTT
>NZ_JBAPTY010000023.1:0-2008 GCF_049282395.1 Halobacillus sp.
GGAAAAAACAGAATGCTGAATAATCTCAGGGATGACTTTGAAGAAGAGCTTGTCCGCTTCCCTGCCATTGATACGGCGTCCATTAGCCGGAAGGCCGATCGTGAGGCAGACCGTCATATCTTCTGGATTCAGGTTGACTGCGGCACGGTCCAGAATCTCCTGACCTGGACGATCTACAGCGACCATCCCGCTCTTTCCTGTTCCTTTCACATCTGTATGATTCTTGGCAATCGCTTTCGCTACAGCGCGGGCAATTCGATCTTCTGCATAAATCTTACGGCTTCTGCTTTCTTTCCATTCTTTTTGAATGGGACGTTTCTCATTTGGAATGCGAATTCTTATTTTAGAAGGTGCCGCGAAGGGATCACCTTGTACATAATCCATAAATACATCGTAATTCTGAAACGCGTGCTTTCCTTGAATATCTTTATATCCTTTATAACTTTTTCCGTCTATTTGTTTTAATTTCTGCTGTAATTGTTTCATTAACATGGATCCTCCTATTATGGTTGTGTCTATTATAGGGTGTATCCTTTTTTCCTCAATAAAAAACGCAATGCTTCGTTACCTCAATTAACGAAACACTGCGTTGGTTCACATAGTATAAAATAAAAGCAATCTCACTTTGAAAAAAGTGATTGGAGCGGGTGAAGGGAATCGAACCCTCATCATCAGCTTGGAAGGCTGAGGTTTTACCACTAAACTACACCCGCATGAAATGAGATTGGTTCGCCTCAACTGGAGTATGTTCCTCATTATAACAATCGCATTTTAACGATGCAACACGATTTTTACGAATTTTTGTCGAAAAATTCATATTCTGTTTACATGAAGATGGTAAAAGGGTAGTGCTCGCTGTTGGTTTTAACATTATATACCGATTTCCAGATTATTAAACTAGTCCATCCTCACTATTTTAATAATTCTGACAATTGAAACTTTTATTTACTGAATTCGTACATTATGTAAAGGAGCGATTCTAATGATCAATCTCTTTCTAGGTATCGGAATGCTGTTTTTAACCGGTGTAATCCTCTGGAGTTATAAATTCGATCCAAATAATGCTCTCGTTGTAAGTGCATCAAAGAAACAATTTATCCTCCTCATCACTGTTCTGACCCTGCTTACGTTGTATTTACTTTCAACAGGAGTTTACCATTCTTTCTTTTAGTAAGCTGTTGTTGATTAATCAACAACGTTTATCAATTCCCTAAATTAAATAAAATGACCACCAGTTATCACTAGTGGTCCATTAGGATATGATTATTCTCTATGGCTGTTTCGATTTAAATACAAATATCGTCGAAAACAAGAGAAAGGCCAGAAAGTTTAGTACGTCCACAGATAGTCTTAGAAGTTCAAATAGCACATTTGTATCCAAATCATCCTCACCTCCTATCTGGACAGACGGTGAGCATGCGTGCGATAAACTCTGATCCGATGAAAAGAAAAATCATTAGGAGATTAAGTAGGAGTTTAAGCTGTCTTATATCTTAAAATCTCCCAATATCCCATTTTTATACGGACAAATTTTGAACTACCCCCACTTACTCGCTGACACTCCTTGAAGTTGGGGGATTCCTAAGAGCACGAACCTAACGATTCGTTCAAATGATTAGGCTAGCCCCGTGGCACCGACGGTTGGAAGGATTCTTTTAATTTCCTTCAATATATTGAAACTCGCATTTAGATCGCGATCGTGGCGGGAGCCGCAATTCGGGCAGTTCCACGTTCGAACAGCGAGATTCTTTACCTCACTGTTTTGGTATCCGCACTTGGAACACAGCTGTGAACTCGCAAAAACTTTAGATACGGGTACCAACTGCTTCCCGTACCACTTTGCTTTGTATTCGAGCATAGACGTGAACATCGACCAGCTCACATCACTAATCGATTTGGATAGTTTTCGGTTTTTGAGCATATTGGAAATTTGAAGATTTTCTACCCCGATCACATCGTGGTTTTTGATGATTTCGGTAGAAATTTTATGCAGATAATCCTTGCGAGA
>NZ_JBAPTY010000024.1:0-2590 GCF_049282395.1 Halobacillus sp.
TTGACCACCACCGCCGGGCAGAAGAGTTTATCTCTGATCCTACGCTTGTCTATATGGAGCCATATGCTTCGTCAACAGCGGAATTAGTGACGGAATTGCTGGAATATCAGCCTAAGAAACTGAAACTTTCCATGCTTGAATCTACTGCTCTGCTTGCAGGAATTATTGTCGATACGAAAAGCTTCACGCTGCGTACCGGA
Organism: Halobacillus sp.; assembly: GCF_049282395.1. Taxonomy (NCBI): domain Bacteria; kingdom Bacillati; phylum Bacillota; class Bacilli; order Caryophanales; family Bacillaceae; genus Halobacillus; species Halobacillus sp. The sequence goes on from NZ_JBAPTY010000024.1 coordinate 201, forward strand.
TCACGGACATTTGATGCTGCTTCTTATCTGCGTTCAAAAGGAGCCGACACGGTCCAGGTTCAGAAGTTTATGAAAGAAGATCTGGATGTTTATATCCGGAGAAGTAAGTTGATTGAGCGAGCGGAAGTGTATCGCGACGGAGTAGCCATATCAACCGGGAATAAAGGGGAAAATTATGGTCCCGTCATTATTGCACAAGCTGCCGATACACTCCTTACGATGAGTGGTATTGTGGCATCCTTCGTCATATCTGAACGTAAAGATGGGCGTATTGGAATCAGTGCCCGTTCTCTAGGCGATATTAACGTTCAGGTTCTTATGGAACGAATGAATGGAGGCGGTCATTTAACCAATGCTGCTACCCAGCTTGAAGACACAACGATTGAAGATGCGAAAGCATTGTTGCAAGATATAATTGACGAGTATTTTGAAGGGGGAGACACAGAATGAAGGTAATTTTTAATCAAGATGTAAAAGGTAAAGGGAAAAAAGGCGAAATCAAGGACGTATCTGATGGCTATGCCCGCAACTATCTTCTTAAAAATAACTTAGCGGTTGAAGCGACTAAAGGAAACGTCCAGGCTCAGAAAGCGATTGATGCCAAGCAGGAGCAGAAAGCCCAGGAGGAAATCGATGAAGCCGAAAAGCTGAAAGAAACCTTAAAAGATATGGAAGTCAAACTAACGGCTAAGTCCGGCGATAATGGTCGTCTGTTCGGCTCTATTACAAGCAAACAAATTGCCGAAGAATTGAAGAAAGCTCATAACATCAAAATCGACAAACGAAAAATCGAACTAGATGACCCGATCCGTAACCTTGGTTACACGAATGTACCGGTGAAGCTTCACCCAGAAGTTACGGGTACGATCCGTGTTCACATCGAAGAAAAATAAACGACCTGACTATGATCTGAATTTTCGTTTATGAAGCATCTATTATGAGCGCCTGGCCTTTTAACCCTCAGCACGATTGGAACATGTGTGTGAAGCAGTGAAGGGGCCGGGTGCTTATATTTTGTTTTGAACCAGAGGAGGAACAGCTAGTGAGTGAAGTATGGAATGATCGCACGCCGCCCCATAATATTGAAGCTGAACAGGCGGTACTGGGTGCGGTCTTTTTAGAACCTGAAGCCATGTCCACTGCCTCAGAATATTTGCTGCCCGAAGACTTTTACCGTGCCAGTCATCAGCGGATTTTTGAAGTCATGATGACGCTGGCTGATAAAGGAGAACCGATTGACCTGGTGACGGTGACTTCGGCTTTATCCAATAATAAAGTCCTTGAAGAAGTGGGTGGGGTCTCTTACCTTACCGATGTAGCGAACTCTGTACCTACGGCAGCCAATATTACGTACTATACGAAGATTGTCAGCGAGAAATCAACGTTAAGAAGTTTGATCAGGACAGCCACGAACATCGTAACCACCGGGTATTCGGAAGAAGAAGATTTAGAGGATGTCCTGAACTCAGCTGAAAAAGATATTCTGGAAGTTTCCCAGCGAAAAAACTCCAGTGCTTTTAAAAGTATTAAAGACGTACTAATCGATGTTTACGATAATATTGAACAGCTTCACAATCAAGAAGGCGGTGTAACTGGAATTCCTACGGGTTACCGTGATCTTGACAATATTACCTCCGGTTTTCAGCGAAATGACCTGATCATCATCGCAGCCCGTCCTTCTATGGGTAAGACAGCCTTTGCTTTGAATATTGCTCAGAATGTGGCTGTTCATACAGAAGAGAATGTGGCGATCTTCAGTTTGGAGATGGGAGCGGATCAGCTTGTTTCCCGTATGCTATGTGCGGAAGGGAACATTGATGCGCAGCGGCTTCGTACAGGTCACATGGAAGCAGAAGACTGGAATAAGCTGACCATGGCTATGGGGAGTTTATCCAATGCCGGAATTTATATTGATGATACACCCGGTATCCGTGTTAGTGAAATTCGCTCAAAATGCCGACGGTTAAAGCAAGAACACGGTCTTGGTATGATCCTTATCGATTATCTTCAATTAATTCAGGGAAGCGCTAATTCCAAGGAAAACCGACAGCAGGAGGTTTCTGAGATTTCACGTTCCTTGAAGGGGCTCGCGCGTGAGCTTAATGTTCCTCTCATTGCCTTATCACAGCTGTCACGTGGCGTAGAATCCCGTCAGGACAAGCGTCCAATGATGTCAGATCTGCGTGAGTCAGGGTCGATCGAGCAGGATGCCGATATTGTTGGCTTCTTGTACCGTGATGACTATTACGATCAGGAATCGGAGAACCAGAACATTATTGAAATTATTATATCCAAACAAAGGAATGGCCCGGTTGGTAACGTCGAACTTGCCTTCGTGAAAGAATATAACAAGTTCGTAGATTTGGACCACCGCTATAGCGAAGCAGACA
>NZ_JBAPTY010000025.1:0-5794 GCF_049282395.1 Halobacillus sp.
CTACAATGTCTGTGGTTCGCACTTCTTCTCTTTCCTCTTTATAATAGAAATCATCATGATTACTACAGAGGAGGACCTCTCTTGTTCGAACATCATAAAGGCTTTCAGAAAATGCTTAAGAAAGACGAACTTTCATTTGGGGTGAATGTACCGCTTGAAAATTACGATAAAGAACCCCCTCAAATGATTCATCAAGTTGAAAGAGCTCAGCTTGCTGAAAGAATGGGTTTTCAATGCCTATGGTTCCAGGATGTACTACTTGAAGACCCTACTTTTGAAGATCCGGCTACCGGACAAATTTTCGACAGCTTAATTTATCTTACTTATCTGGCCTCCCAAACCTCGTCTATTCATTTGGGAACAGCGGCTCTCGTCACGTCCCTGCGTCATCCGCTTCGCACAGCTAAAGAAGCAGCCAGTATTGAGCGTCTCTTCCCTGAACGCCTTATGCTCGGAATTTCTTCTGGTGATCGAAGGAAAGACTTTGAGGGTCTTGGGATTGATATTATGAAACGAGGCGAGTTGTTTCGCGAGAGTTTTCATTATTTCAATGAGGTTGTTGCAGAGGAATTTCCGGAGGTGGAGTCAGCATTCGGAAAGCTTCACAAGTCGAATCTGGTTCCTAAACCCACTCGCAAAATCCCTGCTTTTATGACAGGCTATTGCCAGCAATCCCTTGACTGGGTTGCTGAGTATGGAGATGGCTGGATGTTCTACCCCCAGCGTCCTGAGAAGCAGAAAGAGACCATTTCAGCTTATAGAGAAAAAGTACGGGAATATCATGGTTCTGAAGCTTTTCGTCCGTTTTTCATGCCTCTTCCGCTTGAATTAATGGAAGATCCTGATTACCCTCTTGAGAAAATACCTGCAGGCTATCGAACAGGAAGAAATCATGCCGTCGAACTGCTTGAGAAATATAGAAAAGCGGGTGTGAACCATATCATGTTCGGTCTTTCCAAGAATGAACGCCCCGTTCCTGAGATACTGCAAGAATTGGGAGAATATGTACTCCCCCACTTCCACACATCAGCAGAATAATCATGTTAAAATACCCACCTCAGGTCATCCATATTATGGATGACCTGAGGTGGGTAAAACTGGGATAATGTTAGGAGAATGATAAATGAGTAAACCTGAAGTTATGCTTCTCGGTACATTTCATATGGCAATGGAACCTCAAACCGTCAATGAGCAGCAGGATCATATCCACACGGTCGTCGAAGCTTTTAAGAAATATAACCCGACTAAGATTGCTGTTGAGAAGTCTTTTCTTATTGAAGAGGAACTAGATCGTAAATATCAGGAATTTCTATCCGGTGAATTGAAACCCACCTACGATGAAGTCGAACAAATTGCCTTTAGACTGGCTCGTCAGCTGGAGCTTCCTCGGGTATATCCCGTTGATGAAGTCGTAGATATGAATACCCCTTCTTTAAATCAAGTCTTTGAGTGGGCAAAGGAGCATCAACCTGAATTATTCCAGGAGATTCTTGAAGTCCAGTCGAAGTTGAAGAAGATGGAAAACGACGAAAATCTGCTGCATTCCCTGTCTTATATTAATCGCCCTGATTATATCCAGGAGCTGCAAAGGGTGTACATGAAGCTTGCCAAAGTGGGAGACCGGCAGCATCAGGTCGGGGTTCAATGGTTGAAACAATGGCACCATCGTGATCTAGCCGTCTCTGCCAATATTGCCCGGATGTCCGGTCCCCATGATCGAATCTTGGTTTTAATTGGAGGCGATCATCTTCACTTGCTTAATCAGTTCTTAACCGACAGTGGAGACTTCATCATTCAGTCACCTCTCCCCTATCTTCCAAAATAGAGTCATACAAAATATCCCACCTCAGGTCATCCAATATTTGGATGACCTGAGGTGGGAAGTAATGGAACTACTTTTATGGTTTTTCATTAGGATCTTTTTCTTCTTCTTGGAGGAAGTCTTCTTCTTCATGGAACTCCTGACTGGTTTGTCCAGTTATATAGTCAAAAGGAGTGTAGGAATGGGTAGTGTCTATTGACTCTTTCTTTACAAACAACTTATAAGCTACGAGGATAATCAATATACATAAAGCTGCCCCAACGATTAATATTCCAAAAGCATTCAATATCATAGAAACACCCCTTTTGATCTATTTTAACACGAAAAACCTCCGCGCCATGCACGGAGGCTTCCCTTACTTATTTGTCCTCTTCATTTTCATCTTTATTTTTTTCTTCAAGTACTTCGAGAGCAGATCTTCTGCGCTTCTTACCTTTCTTCTTCCAGCGTTCGATATGAATCGTAGATGACTGATAATCATCAGAAGCCCGAATATCTTCGTTTGAGGCTCTCATAAAGGACCAGGCTAATAAAGCCATAATGAAAATCAGCGGAAATCCTCCCACAATACTTGCCGTCTGGAGTGTATCCAAACCACCAAGGAACATAAGCGCAAGCGGCATTAGACATAGAGCGAATGCCCAAAACAGGCGGTTCCAGCGCATCGGCTCGCCCTCTACACTCTTTTGCACAACAGACGCAAGGATGTAGGAGGAAGAATCGAAAGTCGTCGCCAGAAATATGATAGCGAGTACCGTAAAGGCCAGCACCATGAATTTAGCAAGCGGCAGTTGATTAATAATAGCAATAATGGTTGCCGGAGCTCCATTTTGATCCATAAAAGCAACTACATCAAACGATCCGGTCAACTGCATGTATAAACCGAAGTTACCCATGATTCCAAAGAACAGGATACAGCCGATTGTTCCATAGATCATGGTTCCAAGAACCATTTGACGAATAGTTCTCCCTCTTGAAATCCGGGCAACGAACAACCCTACGAACGGGGCATAAACAAGCCACCAGGCCCAATAGAAAATGGTCCAGGATTCAGGGAAATTGGTCTCGCCAAATGGACCTATACCTGCAAAAGGCTCCATCCATGTAGCCATTTTAAAGAAATTATCTGCAAGTATTCCAAGTCCGTTTACTGTCGTTTCACTAATAAAACGAGTAGGACCAAATATGAAAATAAATGCAAGAATAAACAAGGCCAACCAAAGGTTAATATCACTGAGAACTTTAATACCTCTTTTTAGACCTGAATACGAACTAATCGCAAAAATCAATGTACATAACAGCATAATGATAGCTTTCAAACCAAGATTCGCCGGGATACCTGTTAAACTATTGACACCTTCAGCGATCATAGGCGTACCAAGCGCAAGCGTCGTCCCTGCACCGCCCAGCAGACCAAACATAAACAGAACATCAATTACAGTTCCAAGAGGCCCGTCCACTGAGTTTCCTAATACGGGACGTACAGCTTCACTTACTTTAAGTACCGGCTTTTTCCTTACATAATAGAAATAGGCGATTGGTAAAGCAGGAAGCGTATAGATCGCCCATGCGATAGGACCCCAATGAAAAATCCCGTAAGCAGATGCCCATTGAATGGCCTCTTGAGATTCAGGAGTTACCCCAAATGGAGGACCCTGATAATAATAAGCCCACTCAATAACTGCCCAGTATAGAATACTCGAACCAATCCCTGCAGCAAATAACATGGCCGCCCAGGAAAAAGTGTTGAATTCAGGTTTTTCTCCTTCATCACCTAATTTAATTGAGCCATTTTTACTGAACGCTACAAATATTAGAAAAGCAAAAACCACAAATCCCATAATCATGTACAGCACACCGAAATTACCTGTCATAAAACTATTGGCGTCAGCTACAATAGCCTTTCCGGCATCTGGAAACAGAATTAATGGAAGCGTAACCGCTACCAGTAAAATTAATGCGCCTATAAATGTAGGCCAATCAATCAATCTCGTCTTCATTTCAAAGCACCCTTTCTGACTTATCTGCTAGTTGTTAGTTTGTTCCTAAGTAAGCAATCCATTCTGTCTGGAAAAAAGAGGGGATAAAGAGGGGGTAAGATATAGACAAACTTAAGCTTAACAAGTGGATACACATATGCCAAATCCAAAAAACGATACTTGTGTCTAAATTTAATAAAAACTCACTGTCTGGCATATTTAATCAATGCAAGTTGACTTTTTACTTCTATTCTTGGACGATTATAGCGTGATGCTTGAAAATAGGGGAGTTTATTCATGGAGTATACATATAAAAAATTTTCAAAAGCTTGCTTATACACTAGTTTTATCCTAATTTACCTAATATATCTTTTTATGGATAATAATTACATAACCTATTTGTTGGGCTGCATCGCACTGATTATTATTCCGGTTTCCTTTAAAGGAGCGAGCCGTACGTTTCAAATGATTTCTACTGTATTTGTTTTTGCCGGATTCCTGATCTTTAGCTTCTCCGGAGAAAACTGGCTGACCCTCCCCTTATATTTTACATCTACGGCTTTGCTTCTCAGTCTTTTATATTTCCTGCCATTTATTAATAATCTTATGGTGGTGGGCAAATATGACGAAGAACTGCAGAATCTGCTGCAGCTAAGAACAAAACATCTAGGTCAGCTGTATTACCGAAGTTCTTTAATTACTTACATTCTCTGTCTTTTTGTATTTTTTTCGGCCATTTCTATTGTTCAGGGAGTTGTTAAAAATTCAGCTCAGAAAATCAGCGAATCACGTCTTGAACCATTTTCCAGCCAGTCCATCCTCCGCTCCTTTGCACTGGCCAACGTATGGAGTCCTATAGAAATTTTTATCGCCCTGACGGTTACGATTACAGGAGTTGCTTACTTTGAGTTGCTGCCGTGGGCTCTGTTTTTTTCTATTTCATTATTGCTCATCGACTGGTGCATCGGATGGTTCACTTACAGAAAAGAGGTCTATGAAGCACCAGAAACTTCCTCAGATATATCCGGCAGTCGATTAGTGGGGAAAGTCAGCTACTTACTCGGCATGCTATTTTTATTTATTTTTCTTGCCTTTGGCATACAGAAGCTATTAAGTATTACTTATTTTAATGCCGTTATCCTATTCATTTTACCTTTCACTCTGTTATGGGCGCTTACTATAAAACAATTAAAAGAATTTATGAGCTATAACAAAAAAAACTGGGTTCCCCAGGTCAACGGCTTACAGAATTTAATGCTTTTGTTTATTTCACTTGGTTTCTTCAGTGAGATGTTTGAACAGACGAAAATGATTAATATGATTCAAACGCCCTTATTGCAGGTATCTTCCTTGCCTTTACTGTTGTTTATAGCTATTCAGCTAGTTTCACTACTCTTCTCATTAATCGGCATCCATCCCTTAGTAACCATTAGCCTAATGGGAACTTTAATCCAGCCGTTACTGACCGAATTAAATCCTTTAAGTCTCGCTATTGTACTGTTAACATCCACCCTCGCGAGTGACGCTGCGGGTCCATTTAATACGACTGTCACCATCATGAGCCAGTTAACAGGCAGGAATCCTTACCGCATAACGAAATGGAACATTGGTTTTGCTATATGGTTTGGAACAGCAGGAAGTCTGCTCGGCTGGCTGCTTCTATAAAAATGGCTCTGGTAGAGTTTATTGTTGATTTTTCATAAGATCTTTATTACGCAATAGGGCCAGTTACTGTAAGACTCCGTTTCGAGATAATTTGGGTCCGTTACGATATTTGGAGAAGGGCTGGTGGGGAAATAACTCTTCTTGTTCCATCACCCAGACACTCGAGACATAAGCCGCTCATCAACGGATTGAAAAAACGCCATCCTTTTGATGGTCGGCTTATGCTGGTCGTGTCTTTCGGGGTGATTCCACATTTGAACACTTTCCTATGGCCCTACACGACGTAGGGTCGATCGACGTTGCCACAGGACGTGGCGACTTTAGTCGA
>NZ_JBAPTY010000026.1:0-22437 GCF_049282395.1 Halobacillus sp.
ACCATCATTAAAGATGTTATCAAGAAATCTTCTGAGGGTGTGGACTTATCGGAAGCTAAAGTTATTGTGGCCGGGGGTCGTGGCGTTAAGAGTTCAGAAGGGTTTGAACCCTTACAAGAGCTGGCAGACACCCTTAATGGAACAGTAGGAGCATCTCGTGGTGCTTGTGATGCAGGATACTGTGATTATTCACTTCAGATTGGTCAAACTGGTAAAGTGGTTACTCCGGACTTATATATTGCCTGCGGGATTTCTGGTGCTATTCAGCACTTGGCAGGTATGTCGAACTCTAAAGTAATTGTTGCGATTAATAAAGACCCTGAGGCAAACATCTTTAATGTAGCAGATTATGGGATAGTAGGGGATTTATTTGATGTAGTACCGAAGCTGATTGAGGAAGTTAAACAAATGAAAGTCAATGCATAAATTTAAAAAGCCGAAGCCAATTTATTGGCTTCGGCTTTTGTTCCATGTTTAAATAGGGTATAAACAAATTGTTAGTCACTAAAAATAGATAGTGATATACTCTAATCAGAATAAAAGTTCGAGGAGGAATAGAGAATGGCAATTGTAAAAGGAACAGATCAAAATTTCACTAACGAAACAAATGAAGGTTTAGTACTAGCAGATTTCTGGGCTCCATGGTGCGGACCTTGCAAAATGATCGCACCGGTTCTTGAAGAACTGGATGAAGAAATGAGCGATCAAGTAAAAATTGTTAAACTTGATGTAGATGAGAACCAGGAAACTGCTGGTAAGTATGGAGTAATGAGTATTCCGACATTATTGCTCTTTAAAGATGGTAAAGTCGTAGACCAGGTCATCGGCTTCCAGCCAAAAGAGCAGTTAGCTGAACTCATCTCAAAACACGCGTAAGAAAAATCTTTCAGAAGGACCGCGTTGCATAGCAGCGCGGTTCTTTTTATAGAAAAGAAATTTCAAATGCTCTCTTCTAAGGAAGAAAGCACATTGTAATTGTTTGTTTTTTGTATAATATTTCCTTCGTGTGATACGTTTAATATAGATTTCTAATATATGGAGTGAAATCCTATGAATTCAACAATAAAAGAAAAGCTGGCTGTGTTACCAGACCAACCGGGCTGCTACCTCATGAAAGATAAAAATGGAACGATTATTTACGTAGGTAAATCCAAAGTTTTAAAAAATCGCGTGCGTTCCTATTTTACTGGAGCTCATGATGGAAAAACCCAGCGTCTAGTGAGAGAGATTGTAAACTTTGAATATATTGTTACGACATCTGAGATAGAAGCGCTAATTCTTGAGATGAACTTGATAAAAAAATATGATCCAAAATATAACGTATTATTGAAAGATGATAAAACTTATCCTTATTTAAAGATTACTGCAGAGCGGCATCCCCGTCTGATTGTGACCAGAAATGTAAAAAAAGATAATGGTAAATATTTTGGACCCTATCCGAACGTAATTGCTGCCAGGGAAACAAAAAAATTGCTGGATCGTTTATATCCCCTTAGAAAATGTAACACGATGCCTGATCGTGTTTGTCTTTATTATCACATGCATCAGTGTCTAGGCCCCTGCGAATACCCTGTATCTAAGGAAACGAACCAGGAAATTGTACAGAACATTACCTCATTCTTGAGCGGCGGCCATGCGGATATTAAAAAGGACCTTAAAAAGCGAATGTATGAAGCTTCAGAATCTCTTGATTTTGAGCGAGCTAAGGAACTTCGTGACCAAATTGAACATATCGAGTCGGTTATGGAACAGCAGAAAATGACCATGAATGATCAGATAGACAGAGACATTTTTGGATATTCATACGATAAAGGCTGGATGTGCGTGCAGGTATTCTTTGTACGAAGAGGTAAATTGATCGAAAGAGATGTTGCTTTGTTTCCATTCTTTGATGATCCAGAGGAAACGTTCCTCAGTTATATTGGCCGGTTCTATCTCCACCAGAATCATCCTTATCCGAAACAAGTACTTGTACCCGTGGCTACCAGCACAGAAGTTCTTGAAGGGGTGCTTGAAACCAAGGTTCACATCCCTATGAGAGGGCGTAAGAAAGAACTAGTCGAGCTAGCCATGAAAAATGCAAGTATCGCTTTAGAGGAAAAGTTCGCTCTTATCGAAAGAGATGAAGAGCGTACAATTAAAGCAGTCGAGGCATTAGGGGAGCATATGAATATTGAAACTCCACATCGAATTGAAGCATTTGATAATTCCAATATTCAAGGAGCAGACCCTGTGTCTGCTATGGTAGTATTTATTGACGGAAAGCCAAATAAGAAGGAATACCGAAAGTATAAAGTGCGTGATGTAAGTGGACCGGATGATTACGATACAATGAGAGAAGTAGTTCGAAGAAGGTATAAGCGAGTACTTAAAGAGGAATTACCTCTACCAGACTTAATCGTAGTGGATGGTGGAAAAGGTCAAATGTCAGCTGCTATGGATGTTCTTGAAAATGAACTTGGACTCGATATTCCTTTATGTGGTCTGGCGAAAGACGATAAACATAAAACCAGTGAACTCCTCTATGGAGAACCACCGGCTATTATGAATCTTGATCGTAATTCTCAAGAATTTTATCTTGTGCAGCGGATTCAGGATGAAGTCCACCGGTTCGCTATTTCGTTCCACCGTCAGCTTAGAGGAAAAGGGGCGATTCAGTCAGAATTAGATAAAATTCCAGGAGTCGGACAAAAACGTCGCCGATTACTGCTGAGGCATTTTAAGTCTGTACCTGAAATTAAAAATGCTGGTCTTCAGGATCTGACTAAATTAGGGATCCCTGAGCCTGTGGCCAATACCATTCTTATCCATTTAAATCAGGAGGAACCAGAGTCAGCTGAAGAATAGATCGCTGGTTCTGTATTACGTGATCATAGCTGTAAGTTCTATGTATTTCTCTTTTGTGTACTTTTCTTCCAGACATTCATAGGTTTGACCTGTGAGTGTCTGAATGGTTTCAGCTAAAAATCCGCATTCTAATCGGTAATCAATGTTAAAGAGGTCCTGGCTTAATCGTTTCTCGATTATATGCCCGGTCAGCCTAAAAATCATTACTTTTTTCTTTTCTTTGATCAATGAGAGATCTCCCCATCCCATATATTGAAAAAATTCATAAAGTTCATCGTAATTATTAATCATTGTTTTGCGTGCCATGTTTTTACCCATAAGGTATAACAGGTAAGGGGCATCCTGACCAAGGAAATCAGGTAAGGTTTGGTAGCGCATGATATCATAACCTGCACCTGTGGTGATCAGCGATGATATAATATTCTTGTCTATTTTTGTGGATTCTTCCAATACACTCATTCCTTTCTATTTTATTATCACCCGAAATGCGACGTGGCGCAATAATTATTGTTTCATTTTATAGAAAGGAAATAAATGTGTATTTTTGAGCATTTTATAGACTGGCTTTCTTGACGCTCCTAGTGGATAGAAGTACAATAAATATGTCACAAACTGTACATTTAACAGAGGGTGAATGGGTAAAGGGGATTTGTTTATTATTTTTGAGCGATTGTAAAGCGCTTAACTGTCTGAAAAATTTTCAAATTCATTCTTTCTGTTATCATTTTGAGGGGGGTAAACATGGCGGGAACACGCGGATATGTTAATCGAAGGCTACATTCATTATTAGGGGTAGTTCCCATCGGGATCTTTCTGCTTCAACACTTAACTGTGAACTTTTTTGCAACACGTGGTCCAGAAGCATTCAATGCAGCAGCTCATTTTATGGAGAGCTTGCCATATCGATATGTTTTGGAAATATTTATTATTTTCTTACCACTATTATTCCATTCAATTTATGGAGTATATATCGCATTCACAGCTAAGAGTAATTTGTCGAACTTCGGGTATTTCAGAAACTGGATGTTTATGCTTCAGCGTATTACAGGTATTCTGACTTTAATTTTCGTAGCTTGGCACGTGTGGGAAACAAGGATTTCCATCGGCTTCGGCTGGGCAGAACTTAACTATTCTTTAATGGAAGGTATCCTTACGGAGCCATTCTTTTTCTGGTTCTACATAGTAGGGGTGATTTCAACTACTTTCCACTTTGCTAACGGTCTTTGGTCTTTCTGTGTAAGCTGGGGAATTACTGTTTCTCCACGTTCACAGCTAATCATGACTTATGCAAGCATAGTAGTTTTTGTCGCTATATCTTATATCGGTGTACGTACACTGATTCAATTCGCATACGGAATATAATTATACGCAGATATATAGTATTTAAGGGAGTGAGCTTCAATCATGACTAATCGAAATATTATTGTTGTCGGAGGGGGTCTAGCAGGCCTGATGGCAACAATTAAAGCAGCAGAGCAAGGGGTTCACGTGGACCTGCTCTCTATTGTACCTGTTAAACGCTCTCACTCTGTTTGTGCTCAGGGAGGAATTAACGGCGCTGTCAATACAAAAGGTGAAGGAGACTCTCCTTGGGAACACTTTGATGATACCGTTTATGGCGGAGATTTCTTAGCTAACCAGCCTCCTGTTAAGGCTATGTGTGATGCAGCACCTGGAATCATTCACTTATTAGATCGTATGGGGGTCATGTTTAACCGTACTCCTGAAGGTCTTTTGGATTTCCGTCGTTTCGGAGGAACCCAGCACCACCGTACGGCCTTTGCGGGTGCTACGACAGGTCAGCAGCTTTTATATGCTCTTGATGAACAAGTAAGAAGGCACGAAGTTAATGGACTCGTAACGAAGTATGAAAACTGGGAGTTCCTATCGGCCATTGTTGACGATGATGGAGTTGGCCGGGGCGTTATGGGCCAGAATTTAAGTGATCACGAAATTAAAGCATTCCCTGCAGATGCTGTAATTATGGCTACAGGTGGTCCTGGAATTATCTTTGGTAAGTCAACTAACTCTGTTATTAATACAGGGTCAGCAGCAGGGGCACTTTACCAGCAAGGTGTAAGTTACGCTAATGGTGAATTTATTCAGATTCACCCTACAGCGATTCCGGGTGATGATAAACTTAGGCTTATGAGCGAATCAGCACGAGGAGAAGGTGGACGAGTCTGGACCTATAAAGACGGAGAACCGTGGTATTTCCTGGAAGAAAAATATCCAGCTTACGGTAACCTTGTGCCAAGGGACATAGCAACCCGTGAAATTTTTGATGTATGTGTTAACCAGAAACTTGGTATTAACGGTGAAAACATGGTGTACCTTGACCTTTCTCATAAAGATCCTAAAGAATTAGATGTAAAACTTGGAGGCATCATTGAAATCTACGAAAAATTCGTAGGAGATGATCCTAGGAAAGTACCTATGAAGATATTCCCTGCGGTTCACTATTCTATGGGAGGCATGTGGGTTGATTTCGATCAAATGACTCATATTCCAGGAATATTTGCTGCTGGTGAGTGTGATTATACTCAGCATGGCGGAAATCGCTTAGGTGCTAATTCCCTGTTATCTTCGATTTATGGCGGAATGGTAGCTGGTCCAAATGCTGTGAAATACACGGAAGGTCTGGAAACCATATCTGAGGATATGAGTTCAGCTCTATTCGATAAGAAATTAAAAGAAGAACAGGCCAAGTTTGATGAGATTATGAAGATGGATGGCGATGAAAACGCCTACCAAATACACAAAGAGCTTGGGGAATGGATGACTGATAACGTAACAGTAGTCCGTGAGAATGAGAAGTTACTTAAGACAGATGAAAAAATACTTGAGCTTATGGATCGTTACAAGCGGATTAATATTAATGATACGTCCCGCTGGAGTAACCAGGGTGCAATGTTTACTCGTCAGCTTTGGAATATGCTTCAGTTAGCGCGGGTGATTACACAGGGCGCTTATAATCGAAATGAAAGCCGCGGTGCCCATTATAAGCCTGAATATCCTGATCGTAACGATGAAGATTGGCTGAAAACAACTGTAGCGAGCTATGATAAAGAAAATAATAAACCAGTTTTCAATTACGAGGAAGTTGATACTTCCTTAATTGAGCCTCGTAAACGCGACTACTCGAAAAGTAAATAAAGGAGGTCATTGATGATGAGCGAAAACAAAACGATTACGTTTATTATTACACGCCAGGATCATCCGGATGAATCTGCCTATGATGAAAAATTCGAAATTCCTTATCGTGAAAATATGAATGTTATATCAGCACTTATGGAAATCCGCCGTAATCCTGTCAATGCAGATGGAAAACCCACCACTCCCGTTTATTGGGATATGGGATGTTTAGAAGAAGTTTGCGGAGCATGTTCGATGGTTATCAACGGTACGCCGAGACAGTCTTGTACGGCTCTAGTCGATCAGTTGGAGCAGCCGATAAGGCTTGCACCAATGACGACTTTCCCTGTAACACGCGACCTTGCGGTAGATCGAAGCCGCATGTTTGATTCACTGAAAAAAGTAAAAGCATGGGTGCCTATTGACGGAACTCATGACCTTGGACCAGGGCCGAAAATGGCAGAGAGTAAGCGTCAGTGGGCATATGAGTTATCTAAATGTATGACATGCGGTGTGTGTCTGGAAGCATGTCCAAACGTTAATAGTAAAACTGATTTTATAGGCCCGGCTGCTTTATCTCAAGTTCGTTTATTCAATTCTCATCCTACAGGTGCAATGAACAAAAGTGAGCGATTGCAAACAATTATGGATGAAGAAGGACTTATGGGATGCGGAAATGCCCAAAACTGTGTCCAGTCTTGTCCAAAAGGAATCCCTTTAACTACTTCTATTGCTGCTTTATATCGCGATACAGCTATTGAATCGTTTAAGAGTTTCTTTGGTAGTGACTCAAGAGTGTAAGATCATAAGGTCAGTAAAACCCCCTTCCTTTTAGTGGAAGGGGGTTTTACTTTGGTATATTTAATGGTTTGAGAGGCTTGCTAGTGATAGTATAATAGATATAATTGATTTTAGGTAAGGTGATCTTATGCAGAAATTCAAGTGGCGTCACTTGGTTGTATTATTGTTCTTTATTATATCCGCTGGTTACTTATCCGTCCTTTCCATTACTCAGCCTTTCCTTGGAATCGATTTGGAAAAACAAGGGGACAACTGGGTGATTACAAATATTGATATGGGGAGCTGGGCGGATCGTGAAAATATACCTATAGGTTCAAGCGTTTCCAGCATTGAAGGAAATGCACCAGAGGACCATTTTAGTGTTTCTATGTTTGAGGAAGTAGAGTTAGCGAACTCTTTTACAATTCAGACCTCCGCACGACCATTCGTTTATGAGAACATTGAGCAGAAAGGCCCTCTGCACTGGACTCTTTTTATCATTATCCCTATTTTATTTTTTCTTTCTATACTGGCGATCGCTTATCTTGTTCATAAACGAGTTCCTAAAAGGTATTCTGCGAATCAATTAATTATTTTCTTTTTAACTATAGCGACAGGGTACTTAAGTAATAGTGGGGCTGTGCGGGATGATTTGTACAGCATCTTTCTAAACACTTCTTTATTCTTAGTGGCTCCTGTCATCCTCATGCACTTTTTATACAATTATTTTCAAGAGCTTAATATTTATTGGTTTTCTAAGAAAATCGTCTATTCTTTATACGTTTTCGTCATTGCCGTATCCAGTTTGGAAGGAGTATTTTTATATAGTCATAATTATCCTGATGCTTTTGGTTCTATCCCGGGATGGCTGCTTATGGTCCTTTACATTTTTTTATTTAGTGTCATTTATAAAGGTCTTTATATTTATAAAGAATCACCCGTGGGGTCTATATTCAAATACATGAGTGTTGGTATGACTGTCGCTTTCTTTCCCTACATTTGGCTGTACCTTGTTCCTGCTTTACTGTTCGGTGTGAAAATTATATCAATTGAGGTAGGGGCTTTTTTCTTAGTTGCCTTACCTATAACATTTATGTATCTAATTACTCGCGAACGTCTAATTGATATAAACTTTGTTATCAGCCGCGTTCGTTACTATGCTTTATTATCAATTATCCCTAGTGTGCTTTTAACGTTGGGTATCACCTGGCTAATGGAAACAATATCATCTAGAGTTACTTATGTTCAGATTTATCTGCTCATTCATATTGTCTTTATTATGTTTCTTTCCATAAAGGAAGTATTGGATTTCCGTTTGCAAAGGTATTTGTTTTCGGCTCGGTACAGCTATCAGGAAAGTATGCACCGAATGTCTAAGGACATGAAAGATCAGTCGAATGCCGTTGATTTGATGAAAGTCATGCGAGATGAAATTAGAAATGTAATGAATGTTAAAGAAATTTATATCTATTCTAAGCATAATAAGAAGAATATGTATTGTGTGTACGATCAAATTCCCGATGATATTTTAAAGCACTTTGACCGCGAACTTATCAGTTATAATTATGATATTGGTTCCATTATAGAAACTGAAAAAGGGTTCGGCGTTATTGTGGGATACTCTTTGGAAAAGTTAACCATGCTCTGGTGTAAAGGAAAAAAAGATTACACTAACTTGAACCGTGACGAAAAGACCTATCTTCAGACGATATCCCATAACGCAAACATTGCCATTGAAAATATGAGTCTTATTGAAGATCTGGTAAAAGAATTGCAAACTCTAAAAAGTGATAATACTCAAAAGTACCCGACATGGTTATCCCGTCTGCTTTTCACAATTGCGGAAAATCAGCGAAAGCAATTGTCTATTGATCTTCATGATACCGTTTTACAGGAACAACTGTATTTATACCGCAAAATGGATGATTTGATTGCGCACCGCCATGCTTTAGAGCCAACTCTTCAAGCAGAATTAAATATGTACAAAGAATCGTTGCTTGATAGTATTCACCTAATTAGAGAAACCTGTAATGAACTAAGACCTGCTTTTATAGAAGAGTTAGGATTGGTGCAGTCATTAAAGAATTTAATTCATCAATATCAATTACGCTCAAATTTCACGGTTTATTTTAGAAGTGATGAATTTAAGGCTGGCTTAGATCAGGAACGTATTCTTGCCATCTTTCGTGTTGTGCAGGAATTACTTACCAACGCTATGAAACATTCAGAAGCTAAAATAGTAAAGCTATCATTATCGAATGATGAAGAACTAGTCCACTTATTTTACTCAGATAATGGACTGGGGATGGATTATTCTTTTAAGCGTGATCTATTTTCACACATCGGGTTGTCTGGGATTGAACAGCGGGTAAACGGGCTTAATGGAAATCTTGAAATTGACACATCACCCGGTGCTGGATTTAGAATGACGATAACTTTTCCTTATGCAGCTAAGAAGGAGGTCCATGTATGACTAAAGTATTAATTGTCGATGATCATCCGGCAGTTGGAGCAGGAACCAAAACCATGCTGGAGCAAGAAAGTGATATGAAGGTAGATGTTATTGACCATTGTGATAAAGTAGAGGACCTTCTCAAGCAGCATTTGTACGACATTTTGTTGCTTGATTTATATATGCCAGGAATGAATGGAATTGAACTTGCCACGCAAATACGTAAACACTATCCGGATCTTACCTTGCTAATTTACACAGGGTTTGATCTCAGTACTCACTTTAACATGCTGGTGGAAGCAAATATTAATGGCTTCGTAAGTAAGACAGCGACGAGTGAACAACTCGTTACTGCTATTCGTTGTGCGCTTAGGGATGAAGTGGTTATTCCGCTCCACCTCTTTAAACAGTTAAGGCGTTCCGAAGCAAGTGTCAGCCAAACAAATGAGTCGCAGGAAGGGTCGGGGCTTTCTTTAAATGAAAAGGAACAGTCGATTCTTAAGGAAGTAGCTTCAGGGTTTACCAATCGGGAAATTGCTCAAGCCCTTCATATGTCGCAAAGAAGCGTAGAATACACACTTACTGGCATTTTTAATAAACTTAATGTACGATCAAGAACAGAAGCTCTCTTTAAAGCCCAGGAACTCGGGCTTGTGTCTAAATCATAATAGGGTGACACACGGCAGCCGGTTAAGTCATACGATAAAATGACTAAATAATTCCCCTCAATCCTCATGCTCAAGGACAACAAGGAGGGGTACGCTTGTGAAGGAGGAGGGCTATCGGCCAACACAAATTCTAACCAAGCGGGAGCGAGAAGTTTTTGAGCTTCTGGTCCAAGACAAGACAACAAAGGAAATCGCAAAAGAGCTCTTTATTTCAGAGAAAACTGTGCGGAATCACATTTCAAACGCCATGCAAAAGCTAGGGGTGAAAGGACGCTCACAGGCAGTTGTAGAACTGCTTCGTATGGGTGAACTGGAACTTTAAATCTCCATAGAACAGCAAAGATATGGCTTGTTTGAAATGGGAGGACCTTTCAGGTATTGCACAAAGGTAGCAATACCTGAAAGGGTTTTTAATAAGGAATAATTTTTATCTTGAATTTTTGTCTATAAACCACGAGAATGAGACATACAGAGAAATTCGTGAGGAGTGCTGAATGTGTCCAATCAATTACAAGCGTCCATTATAGCTGATGTGGAAAAAGAGCTCAGATACATATCTGGAATTATCAAACAAAGAGGACGAGTAATTTTAAACCACTATCCTATAACCGCCCCGCAATTTGTTGCTTTGCAGTGGCTACTTGAAAAAGGGGATATGACCATTGGTGAATTGTCCGATTATATCCACCTTGCATGCAGTACCACTACTGATTTAGTGGACCGCATGGAAAAAAATAAACTGGTTGAAAGAGTTAGGGATTTAAAGGATCGCAGAGTTGTTAGGATTCATGTTCTTCAAAAAGGTGAACAAATTATTCATGAGGTCATTGCAAAACGTCAAGATTATTTAAAAGAAGTGTTGAAAGATGTTACCACCGACGATGTGGAAACATTAAACAACTTATTGCAAGTCCTTCATGAAAAAATGCGTGACGCTGATCAGGAGCAATTTGATTAAGGATTAAAAGAGGGATGTAACGTGAAACAGCAGTCAATTGGTGTTATTGATTCAGGTGTAGGTGGATTGACAGTAGCTCGGGAACTCATGCGTCAATTACCAAAAGAATCTTTCATTTATTTAGGAGATACCCGAAGATGCCCGTATGGCCCTAGATCTGAAGAAGAAGTCCGGGTCTTTACTTGGCAAATGGTAAATTATTTGCTAGCAAAAAATATAAAAATGCTTGTGGTAGCCTGCAATACAGCTACAGCGTATACACTTGCAGAACTGCAGGATGAACTTGATATACCTGTGGTTGGTGTCATTGATCCGGGAGCAAGAGCAGCTATTAAATTTAGTAATAATAAACGTATTGGAGTTATTGGCACCGAAGGAACAATAAAAAGCAAGGCTTATCCTAAAGCGTTAAAGTCCATTGATCAGTCTATCAAGGTCAATGATCTAGCTTGCCCGCCTTTTGTACCTATGGTTGAAGAAGGCATTCTTTCAGGTCCTGAAGCAGAAGGAATTGTCGCTCGCACTTTGCAGCCATTAAAGGCTATGAATCATATTGATACCTTGATTTTGGGCTGCACCCATTATCCTTTGATTAGAGATTTGGTTCAAAATGAAATGGGAGATCATATTCAAGTGATAAGTTCCGGAGAAGAGACAGCAAGAGAAGCAAGTTTCATGCTTGCCTACCATAAAATGCTGGAAAAAGGAAAAGAGCCGCCTGTCTATGAATTTTATACAACAGGGGATGTAGAAAAGTTCAGAATGATTGCAAACAGCTGGTTCGATGACCCGGTGGAAATCGTGAGGCTTGTAGAATTAGAACACGTTCAAAGCACTGCTTATTATCAATAAGTGGTGTTTTTTTTATGTTAATCGAATAAGATACAGTTAAAAAAAACTGTGGTCTATTCCTTTCTTGGGCTCGTATATATGGTAGTACAATCAATCTCAGGAGGGGAAATGATGAAGAAGACTGGATATAAACCCTATTTAATTGCGGTTTTGTTATTAATAAGCTCAGGACTTTTAAGCGGCTGCTTATTTGAGGGAGAACAAACTTTAGAAAAAATGGATGCACCGGAGGAAACAACAGTCACTGAACCAGAAATGGATAGTGAAGCTGCATCACCGGAAGGAGAGACGAAAGAAGAGGGAGAAACTACTGAAGAGGAGTCGGTATCCGGTACGGTAGAGAGGGAGCTTTATCTATTGGATGCTAACGGCATGGTGGTTCCCCAAACTCTTGAACTTCCTGCGTCCGAAGAAGCAGCGACTCAGGCACTTGAATACTTAGTTAAGGATGGTCCAGTAACGAATTTACTGCCTAATGGATTTCAAGCGGTTTTGCCGGCAGGTACCGAAATTTTGGGTCTCAACCCGGAGGCCGATGGAACGATGGTGGTAGATGTTTCACCTGAATTCAAGAATTATGAGGAAAAGGATGAACAAAAAATCCTTCAAGCCATGACGTACACCTTGACGCAGTTTGAAAATGTAAAACGAATCAAACTGTGGATCAATGGTCATGAACAAGATGTTATGCCAGTCGGTGGGACCCCTCTAACGGATGGGGTTTCCCGCTCCAATGGAATCAATATTCATGTAGGTGACCAAACGGATGTAGTCGATAGTGAAGCGGTAACTGTCTATTTTCCAACTCAAAATGGCGATCAGGTTTATCAAGTTCCTGTTACCACACGAGTTAAGAAGGATGACGACAACTACTCCTCCGTGGTCCAAGCCCTTCTAAACGGACCTGCACTCGGAACCTCACTTCTTCACCCTTTTAATGAAGGTGCACAGGTGACAGGTACGGATCTGAAGAATGGGGTTTTGAAGCTATCTTTTAACGAAGCAATATTATCCGGTGAAAAACAAAAGTCGCTATCTGATGAAGCGTTAGCCAGTCTGGTCATGAGTTTAACCGATCTTTCAGACGTTGAATCCGTAGAAGTGCAGGTCGAGGGCACGGAGCAGGTTATGAAAGAATCAGGGGAACCTCTGGTAGAACCCGTAAGTCGATCTGATATCAATAAAGCTGAAGAATTGTAAAATGGAAAGGGGTGCCGGCAAAGGTGCCCTTTTTCTTTTTGGAAGCGGAGAAGAACAGACTTACTACCGAGCAGCTATAAATTGTGTTAAGATGGGCTAGGATAATGGAGTAGAAGAAGGAGGCGGCTTTAATGAGAAACGATCAAAGAAAAGCAAATCAATTAAGAAAAGTGACGATAGAAACTGATTATGTTAAACATCCGGAAGGTTCGGTATTAATAAGTTTTGGAGATACAAAAGTAATTTGTAATGCCAGTATTGAGGACCGTGTCCCACCTTTTTTACGAAACCAGGGAAAAGGCTGGATCACGGCTGAATATGCTATGCTCCCGAGAGCGACGGAGAATAGAAACATCCGGGAGTCTTCAAAAGGAAAAGTTTCAGGACGTACGATGGAAATCCAACGTTTAATTGGACGTGCGCTCCGGGCAGTAGTGGATTTAGATAAAATTGGCGAGCGGACACTATGGGTAGACTGTGATGTTATCCAAGCAGATGGAGGAACACGAACAGCTTCTATAACAGGGGCATTTGTTGCTGTGGTCCTTGCATTAGGTAAATTGGTGAATAACAAATCCATTAAAGAGCTGCCGATTAGCGATTATTTAACCGCTATATCTGTAGGTGTACTTCCAGAAGGAGAAGAAGTACTGGATTTATGTTATGAAGAAGATAGCAAGGCCCAAGTAGATATGAACGTTGTCATGACTGGAAATGGAGAATTTGTAGAACTCCAGGGTACGGGTGAAGAAGCGACTTTCTCTATGCCCCAACTACAGACGATGCTTTCATTGGCTCAAGAAGGAGTTACTGAGCTTGTGGAACTTCAGCGAGAAGCAATTGGAGAATGGGCAGAGGTTATTTCTGCTAAACAAGCAGCACAAACGGGGGGTCAATCGTGAAAGAGGTTTTAATTGCAACAAAAAATGCTGGAAAAGTCGGTGAGTTTCAGGAGCTTTTTGCTGCTTATGATATAGCGGTTAAGTCTTTACTTGATTTTGATGAACAGATGACGGATATTGAAGAGACCGGTACCACCTTTGCTGAAAATGCAGCTATAAAAGCAGAGGCTGCAATGGATCACTATCAAATTCCGGTGATTGCAGATGATTCAGGTCTTGAAATTGATGCATTGGATGGAGCACCGGGTGTTTACTCGGCCCGATATGCCGGGAAAGATAAAGATGACGATAAGAACATGGAGAAAGTGCTTGATGAGCTAATAGATACGCCATTGGAAAAGAGGACGGCCCGTTTTGTCTGCGCAATAGCCGTAGCCCGACCGAATGAAGACACCTTCGTGAAAACCGGGATATGTGAAGGCAGTATTGCTCTAATGTCCAGAGGAACGAATGGTTTTGGGTATGACCCGATTTTTATTCCAAAAGGGTCTGATCGAACGATGGCTGAGCATACTTCTGAAGAAAAGAATTCCATAAGTCATCGACATTATGCTATCCTGCAAATAGAGGAATGGTTAAAAGATCAATCGTAAAGAGGTGGTCGAGATGCCAAAAGTATTAATCATTAGTGACAGCCACGGGCTGGAACAGGAGTTAATGGACGTGAAAAAACGTCATCAGCATGAAGTAGACGCTATGCTTCACTGTGGGGATTCTGAACTTAGTTATGATTCGAAGGAATTGGAAGGCTTCTATTATGCAAAAGGGAATTGTGATTTTGAACCAGAAATGGAAGATAATCAGGTGGTTTCAGTAGGGGATATTACTTTTCTAGTTACTCATGGTCACCTTTACCAAATTAAATCTACACTGATGCCACTTTCCTACAAAGCTGAAGAAGTAGGAGCTCAAATAGCTTGTTTTGGTCATTCCCACATTGCAGGAGCTGAAAAAGTGAATGAAAAGCTGTTTATTAACCCGGGGAGCTGCCACCTTCCTAGAGATCGGCAGGAGCCAACGTACGCTATCCTTGAATGGACTTCTCTTGACCAATTGAAGTTACAATTCTTTCATATCAATGGGGATGTAATGCCGGAACTATACATGGAAACATCACTTGCAGCAAAGGAATAATTCTTTGCTGCAATCCTGTTGACAAATATAAGAGTTCTTATTATAATAGATTTTGTCCGCTTAAACGATACAGAAATTTGGAGTTAACAAATTCCATAAATGCGGGTGTAGTTTAGTGGTAAAACCTCAGCCTTCCAAGCTGATGATGAGGGTTCGATTCCCTTCACCCGCTCCATATCATAATTTAAATTGAAAATACTTAATCTTGTCCCAGTAGCTCAGTAGGATAGAGCAACAGCCTTCTAAGCTGTGGGTCGGGAGTTCGAATCTCTCCTGGGACACTAACTAATAAAACGCTGAATCCTTTTTTCTAAAGGATTCAGCGTTTTTCTTAGGTTATAAACTTGTTTAATAAAGCCAGACAAATATAACGATAGGTAACGGTTCTGAAGTATAAATATTTGAAATATACCTGGCTAGGGTTAATGAAGCGCATGGGTGACATAAATGTATTGCACTATTTAAAATGAAGCATGATTTCACCAATTTATCCAGGATCAATGAACACTAGGATGACAATCTAACCAAATCCAGGCCGCTTTGCATCAGGTTAAACTTTAGACAACTTTGGTCAAAATATACTTCCAGGTAAGGTTTTGATTCGAGGGGATAGTATCTGATGAAGAACGTGTGGTGTCCCGTTAGATCTCTTAAGTACGATTCAGTTAGCAATTCTTTTAATAATATTAATTCTCGATTTGGTGTCTTTACATTCATGTCAGCTGATAGGTAACCATCGCTTTCAAGTTTATGCAATAAATTCAATAGCAGAACCCTCCTCTTTAGGATAGTTTAAACTAAATCTATACTACTATTATTTGCATACTAAAGGGGTAACGCAATCAGAATTTTTGTCGGATTAGATAGAAAAAAGTCTTATAGGGGTGGCTGTTTGCTACAATTTGGAGGTTCCCGAGAAGGGTGGGCTAAGCAGGTAGCAGTTCTGTATGGTGGCATTTGTTTTAATGACCGATCTAAGTGGGTGTATAGCCCTTTTCTTGAATTATTTTTGAAAAGCGCTGAAACCTTCATTTAAGGTATCAGCGCTTATGTTAAACAGTAATAGATTGCCAGCTGCTTTTAAAGGGGTCTGTTGTCAAACTCATAATGAACTGGTCCGGGTGCAACCTGTGCGTTTTCAAGTGCTGGAGTATCCGGACGTGCAATTTGATAGACAGCAGCTCCAACAATTTCTGTAGTTTCTTTCAACTTATCTTTACTAATCTTATCCACTGTATCTTCAGGAGAATGATACCATGGCTCAAGGGGTGCATGTATGAATAAAGCAGACGGAATACCACGTTCAAAGAAGGGGACGTGGTCACTGCGGCCGAGTTGTCCGTATTCCACAACTTCTGCTACCCTGGCTCCCGCAGCGGCCCCTAAATCGGTTACCAGATTCTTTTCTCCATCAGGTGTAAACATAATTAAATCTCCAGAATCACGACTTCCTATCATATCCATTTGAAAATGGGCGACCGTTCGATGAACTTCATCTTCACTTAAGGTGCCTGCATAGTAGTAAGAACCAATTAGCCCCTTCTCTTCAGCACCGAATGTCATAAATCGCAATTCAGTATCGGTTGGAGTATTGGCCATTATTTTGGCTAGTTCCAGTATTCCCGACACACCTGATGCATCATCGTTAGCACCTGGGCCTCCAGCTACAGAATCATGGTGAGCACCAACCGTAATAATTTGACCATTATCTTTGTTTTTGTGAGGTTTCATTGTAGCAATGACATTGTATGAAGTTTTATCAATTACTCCCGCATCTTGAACAGAAATTTCTGCATTTACTTCTTCTGATTCGAGTTGGTTCACAAGGGATAAACCTGTTTCTCGGTCTATAGCTACAGCTGGTATATTCTGTCCTTCATATGTATAACCGAAATCATTGCCTTCTGCTCCTTCTCGGTTAAACATGATGACTCCAATAGCGCCTTTATTTATTACATTTTGGACTTTTTCATAAAAACTAATAGAGCCTCGTTCAATTAACGCGATTTTACCTTTCACTGAGTCAGTTACTTCTTCTGAAGTTGCTAAACCAACAAATTGAAGTTTTGAATTTACTGTCCCGTTTACTGACCCATTAAAGGTGCGGACGTCTTCGCGAAAAACTGTGTCATTAAGAACGATGGAAGAAACACCTCCGTACCAGTCTTGAAAAGTAAAAGGCTGTAATTCCGTATCATATCCATAGCTGTCAAACTTTCCTTTTATGTACTGGACCGCTTGATATTCGCCTTCTGTTCCAGCTTCTCTTGGTTCTTTTGAAAGGAAATCTACTCGTTCATAGAGTCGATCAGCACTAATTTTTTTAATAACCTTGTTATCGAAGGCATGATCACTATTGCTGTTAAGAACAGGGGGGGCAGCATCAACTGTGGCTGGAGCAGAACTTAAAATTAATCCAGCAGCTAACATCATTTTCATTGCTTTTTTTGGCATTTACTTATTCCTCCTTAAATATGTGGCTCGTTGTACTCTAACTATATTTCATTTCACAAAAAATGGAAATGAAGCTTATTTAAGATTAAGAGAAGGTTAGATTATTAGGCCAACTTAGGGCCTATACCAAAAATGGAAGTTTCTGAAGCAAGCTGTCGAATATATGATTAGAAGTGTCTGCTTTATCAATTACGGGTAATGGTAGAAAAGGTGAATGATACTTAAGAATCAATTTCCTAAAATATTGCCAGCAGTGGTATTTTACCGTGTATTAATTACCGGTCTGGCGTTTAGAGGAGGGAAGAAATTATTTATGGAACAAATGAATTTGTTCAACGATGACCCGCTGAATATACCGAAAACGGTTCTTTCTCCAATAGAGTGTAATAAAAAACTAAATTCTCAGGATTTTGCAGCGAACCAGAAATTATTTTCAGAATATGTAAAGATGATCCAAAGGCAACATAAATGTTCATGGTTCGAAGCAAGGCAGTTGTTTTTTAAGATCAGGGATATATCATAGAACGTCCGAATGAGTGTAATGAAGAGGCTGGAATTAAAAGTTAATAAACGGATGTCAAATCATAGAATGCAAACTAGAAAAATTATTGTAAAGTGTGAGAGATAAATGACAATTTTATTAACTTGAGCTATTATTCTACATTTTTTGCTATAATACAGGCAGTTGGCACTAAAAAAAGGATCTACCTAATTAGATAGAATAATAGAAAAGGAGTGTACTTCTCAGTGAAAAACATAAACCGGTTGTTTAAAAAGGGATTGGCTTTACTGCCGCTCAGTCTGGTCTTGCTGTTAACCGGCTGTAATAGCGATCTTGCTATTTTAGATCCCAAAGGCCCTGTAGCCCAAACTCAAAAAGACCTCATTTTATACTCCGTCTATTTTATGTTGTTTATAGTGGTTGTCGTATTTGCAGCCTTTACGTATATGGTCGTAAAGTACAGAGCGAATAGACCGGGTCGTAAGGATACCGATTATGATCCTGATATGCACGGAAACAACAAAATTGAAGTAATTTGGACGGTTATTCCTTTTATTATTGTTATTGCCTTAAGTATTCCAACTGTTGATACATTATTTCAATTAGAAAAACCACCGGAAGCAGAGGCAAATGAAGAAGAACAGGAACCTCTGGTTATCCACGCAACTACAGCGGATTGGAAATGGTTTTTCAGTTATCCGGAAGAGAACATAGAGACGGTGAATTATTTGCATATTCCGACAGATCGGCCGATTGAGTTTAAATTATCTTCTGCTGACGCTATGACTGCTCTGTGGATTCCACGACTCGGTGGTCAAAAGTATAATATGGCAGGAATGATGAACACTCATTATCTTGAAGCGGATGAAGAGGGTGTCTATAAAGGCAGGAACTCAAACTTCAATGGAGAAGGTTTTACGAAACAGACGTTTGAGGTTTATGCAGAAAGTCCTGAAGCGTATGATCAATGGGTGAGTGAGACCCAAAATCAGGCGCCAGAACTAACTCAGGATAGGTATGATGAATTACTTACGCCTGGTTTGACGGAAGAACATGAGTTTTCATCTACTCACTTAGCCTGGGTTAATCACGGAAACCATGAGGGGATGGATTATGCCATTAATCGTCACTTTGAAAAATATGGTGAATTAATGCATTTAGAGAGTCATCAGGATGCTGGAGACTTTATGGATGAAGAAAATAATGACGATCATGAAAGCGACAGAGATCATTAGGAAGCAGGTGAGTAATTTTGCAACTAGACGAATTTTTTGTAACCGGTGAACCTCTCATTTACGCGGGAATGGTTTCCATTGCCCTCGTGACGATCTCCATTTTATTTTTCTTAACGTATTATAAGAAATGGGGATGGCTCTGGCGTGAGTGGCTTACAACGGTGGACCATAAAAAAATAGGAATTATGTATATTTTAAGTGCTCTTGCGATGTTATTCCGCGGGGGCGTAGATGCTATGATGATGAGGACGCAGCTGGCGTTTCCGAATATGAACTTTTTAAACGCCCAGCACTATGACGAAATCTTTACCACGCACGGTACAGTTATGATTATTTTCATGGCCATGCCGTTTTTGATTGGGCTTATGAACTTTGTTGTGCCTTTGCAGATTGGGGCAAGGGACGTAGCCTTTCCTTATTTAAATGCTTTAAGCTTCTGGTCCTTTTTGTTCGGGGCTATGCTGTTTAACATATCGTTTGTTATTGGTGGCTCTCCAGATGCCGGATGGACAAGTTATACGCCGCTGGCAGGAGCTGCCATGAGTCCGGGACCAGGACAAAACTTTTACCTCCTGGGCTTACAGTTATCAGGTATTGGTACATTAGCAACGGGTATTAACTTTATGGTAACCATCTTGAAAATGAGAGCTCCAAAAATGAGAATGTTTCAGATGCCGATCTTTACCTGGTCCACTTTGATTACATCTTTCATTATTGTATTTGCTTTCCCTATTTTAACGGTTGCTTTAGCTCTAATGTCGCTCGACCGTATATTCGGAGCTCAATTCTTTACCTTAACAGGTGAAGGTATGCCGATGATGTGGGCGAACTTGTTCTGGATGTGGGGACATCCTGAAGTTTATATTGTGATACTTCCTGCATTCGGTATATTTTCTGAGGTCATTTCAGCATTTGCCCGTAAGCAATTATTCGGTTACAAAGCTATGGTGTGGGCGATCATATTAATCGCTGGATTGAGTTTCCTTGTATGGGTCCACCACTTCTTTACTATGGGTGCTGGTGCTTTTGTAAACTCGGTCTTCTCTATTTCGACCATGCTTATTGCTGTGCCGACCGGGGTGAAAATATTCAACTGGCTGGGGACATTGTATAAATCTAAGATTAATAACACAGTAGCTATGATGTGGGCCCTTGCTTTTATACCAAGTTTCGTCATCGGTGGAGTTACCGGAGTTATGCTTGGTATGGCCTCCGCGGACTATCAATTCCATAACACCTACTTCCTGGTCGCACACTTCCACTATGTATTAATTGCTGGTACGGTATTTGCCTGCTTCTCAGGTCTTGTGTTCTGGTATCCGAAAATGTTCGGTCATAAGCTAAATGAAAGACTCGGAAGATGGAGTTTCTGGTTCTTTGTTATTGGATTCCATGTCTGTTTCTTCCCGCAATACTTTGTAGGTTTAGATGGAATGCCGCGTCGTGTCTTTACCATTATTCCTGAGTGGATGCCACTGAACATTATTTCTACAGTAGGTGCATTTGGAATGGGAGCTGGTTTTGCCATTTTCGTATTCACCATTCTTTACAGCTATCGTTATAGTGAACGCGAGAAAACAGGAGATAGTTGGGATAATGGAAGAACGCTTGAATGGGCTACTCCTACTCCTGTACCTTTTTACAACTTTGCAACGCTTCCGCATATCGACAGTCAGGATGCCTATGTGAAGTTAAAACAAGAAGGTAAAACGACGTTTGAAGAAGATAAAGTAGAGCCTATTCATATGCCTAGCAACACGGGACAGCCTTTCATTATGATGGCTTTCATGTTTGTTGCAGGATTTGGACTTGTATTTGAATGGATGTGGATGGCTGTAGGCGGTTTACTTGCCGTATTCGTAATGATGGTTATCCGTTCCTTTGACTATGACGAAGGCTTCCATGTAGAAGTAGATGAAATCAAGCGTACTGAACGCTCGGCAAGGAGGTTATAATATGAGTTCTCATGAGCTGAAAACAGGGCCTTTAGAATATAGAACTGAAGAAGGTCGTCTGACCATTCTTGGATTCTGGATATTCTTAGGAGCAGAAATTGTATTGTTTGCTACACTCTTTGCCACTTATGCAGTATTATTCGGCAGGACAGCTGATGCTCCTTCTCCTGGAGAGCTTTTTGAAGCAAAAACTTTAATGATCATGACGTTTATGCTTTTAACAAGTAGTTTTACTTGCGGAATCGCTATCCATGAAATGAGACGAGGATCGGTTAAAGGATTACGGAACTGGATGATCGTCACCTTGTTCCTTGGGCTTGGATTCCTGGGTTTTGAAATTTATGAGTTTATTCACTACTCCCATGAAGGGGCAACACTTCAGTCTAGTGCTTACTGGTCATCTTTCTTTACGCTGGCAGGAACACACGGATTACACGTTACCCTTGGTATTGGCTGGGCAACTCTCCTGCTTATACAATTAACACAGCGAGGTTTAACTCCTAAAACCAGCCGTAAATTCTTTGTGATAGGTCTTTACTGGCACTTTCTGGACGTAGTATGGATTTTCATTTTCACAAGCGTTTATCTGATAGGGATGGTGGTTTAGCATGACAGATCATAAAAAACGTATTCCTACTCAACACATTATTGGTTTTTTCTTGTCAATAACGTTAACCTTAGTAGCTGCTTGGGCAGCTCTGCAATCAGATTTGTCTGTTAGATGGATTATCATCGGTATAATGGCTTTAGCGATAATTCAAGCTGGTATTCAGTTGTTTATGTTTATGCACGTTGTAGAACCTGAGAGTCAAGGTGGTCATATTCCTTGGAATATGATGTTTCATGGCGGCGTTCTCGCGACCATTCTTGTTGCCGGTTCCTTGTTCACCATGTCCTTTGGCTTCAGTCATGATCATGACGGTGATGGTCAAAATCAGCAGGAACAGCATAGTGAAATAGAAGATTCTACAGAGCATTCTGGCCATTAATTAGAAATGTAATTTAATCATCTGGTGGTGATGTATATGAAATTAAATGAAAAAGTTCATGATTGTGAAAATAATCAAGCCACGGAAATATTATCCCAAAAACATGTCATTGGTTTTATGCTCTGTATTTTACTATCAGCTATTTCTTTATGGGGAGCACTCTATACAGCTTACTCGCCTAAGTTAGTACTTTACGCCGTTTCTGGATTGGCTTTCACTCAGGCGATCTTCCAATTATTCCATGTTCAGCTTCAAAACCAAAAGACGTACAGATAAATTAAACCCTCTACTTATAAAGTAGAGGGTTTGTTTTTTTATTGAAATTCTTTTTGGTACTTACCATGGCTGCTGACTATATACACGATGAACATGAT
>NZ_JBAPTY010000027.1:0-4903 GCF_049282395.1 Halobacillus sp.
TGTTCCATCACCCAGACACTCGAGACATAAGCCGCTCATCAACGGATTGAAAAACCGCCATCCTTTTGATGGTCGGCTTATGCTGGTCGTGTCTTTCGGGGTGATTCCACATTTGAACACTTTCCTACGGGGGAACGGTGAGCTTCCTCGCTCGTTTCACTCCCTGCGGGATCTCACCTAGTCCCTTCTCCCATGGGAGTCTCGCCATTTCCCCACCAACCCAGCCATTTTATGTGAACGGACCCTTCTAGAAGAGAAAGATTCTCCTACTTAATCTTGATTAAATGCTTTAATGACAGGCTATTGCGGGTCATTACATCCTTAAGATAGGTATAAAGACACTGTCTAATTCCTCATCACGCAGGTGATCTTGAAGGTGTTTCGAGCCTCTCATTTCAGTAAGGTCCGGAGGGGGACGATGTAGACTCCTGTGGGATAAACATGATCGGTGAGACCCCGGAAGTCGAAGACTGAGGAGGCTCAGCACATGCCCACGGAAAGCGAAATCGTCCCCCTACGGACCTTTCCTCTCACAAAAATCTCGAAATCGAGTCTTACACAATCCGGCCCTATTGCGTAATAAGCCTCTTATGAAAAATCAACAATAAACTTTAATAGAGCCTGGTCTTTAGTAAGATTAACAAGACATAAAGCTACAGGTAGGCAGGATGATTTAAAATTGGCATACCACTGGTATAATAAGGGGTACAAGCACAAAGGAGGTCCATCTATGAAAGATACGGGTTTAGTTTTAGAAGGCGGAGGCATGAGGGGAGCTTATACGGCAGGTGTTCTGGATTTCTTTCATGACGAAGGAATCCAATTCCCATTTGTGGTAGGTGCTTCAGCAGGTGCCTGCAATGGAAGCTCCTATGTAGCGGGACAGAGAGGAAGAAATTATGAAGTCATGGTTGAATACGGGGATCATCCCGAGTACATATCCTATAAACGAATGTTTACAAAACGTCAGTTATTTGGAATGGATTTTATTTTTGATAAACTTCCGAATGATCTGGTTCCGTTTGATTATGAATCGTTTCAATCAAAGAAGGCTGATTTTGTAGTAGGAACCACTAATCTTGAAACCGGGGAGCCCCTCTTTTATGATCATTTCCCCACTAGGGAAAGTTTGTTGAAAGTGATGCGTGCTTCGAGTTCTCTTCCCTTGATTGCACCGAGCATTATGTATGAAGGAAAACAATTGATGGATGGGGGGATTTCCGATCCTATTCCCGTTGGCCCTTCGATTAAGCATGGAAACGCTAAACATGTATTCGTGTTAACTAGGAATGACGGTTATTTAAAAGGAAAGATGAAATTGGGCTGGTATTTTAACCGGAAATATAGACAGTTTCCGATGTTCGCTAAATCTTTGATTAACCGCCATGAACGCTATAACGAAAAATTGAAAGAGGTGAAGCGGATGGAACAATCGGGGGAAGCCTTTGTACTCCGTCCCATGAAGCCGCTTCAGGTAAGCCGCATTGAAAGGAACCGGGATCGTCTTCACCAGTTGTACACTCAAGGATACGAGGAAGCGCAAAGTCAGGCCGATCAATTGGCAGCCTTTTTACAAACCTGAGGGAAGGGATGATCTGAATGAAGAGAAGCGAACAAATCAAGTCCGCCATTATTCATACCTTCAAGGAGCATCAAAATGAAGAGAACAGGCCGGCTATGGAAGCCTACATGAAACATCAGTTCCAGTTTTATGGCATTAAAAGTCCTGAGCGCACAGCCATTCTGCGTCCGATCTATAAAGAATATAGGACGATTTCGGAAACGGAACGGATGGATGCGGCCATCCTGCTATTTCAGCAGCCAGAAAGGGAATGTCATTATGCAGCTCTTGCATTATTGGAAAAAGGTGTGAAGAAAGCCGTTCCATCTTCTATCGCGGTTTATAAAGAGCTGATGATGACGGCCTCATGGTGGGATACCGTGGATATGATCGCGTCCAATTTATGCGGTGGGTATTTTAAGCGTTATCCTGAACGGCTAAGATCCATCACTGAGAATTGGAGCCATTCTGGTAACCTTTGGATCCGGCGCTCCAGCATGCTTCATCAATTAAAGTATAAAGAGCAGACAGATAAGGAATTATTATTCGAGACGGCACGCCAGCTGAAGGATGAGAAAGAGTTTTTTATTGAAAAAGCTATAGGCTGGGCGCTTCGCGAGTATAGTAAAACAGATGCGAAGGCCGTAGTCCAATTATTGGAGTCGGAATCATTCCGGCCTTTGACCAAAAGAGAAGGATTAAAGTGGGCAAAGAATAAAGGGCTGTTAACTTCTTAAGTTTATTCTCCACGGGATATGTTCATAATGGTTGTATCATGAACACGGGGAGATGCTTTGTATGGAGAAATGGATTGATTATTCTGTACTGGATCATGTGATTGCGATGTTAAATGATGATGTGATTCGAATGATCGGATTGAAGCCGGAGCATGTACAGTTTTTTCTTGTTTTTGTCCTGGTTATGTCCTTGATGTGGGTTGCTCGTCCCATCATTGAATGGATGATGGTGAAAAACTGGAATACCTTTGCGAGCTATTTTACAAGCAGCTTAATTACGATTGCTTTTTTACAGCTCGTGGACAGGTATGCGATGAGTCAGGAGCAGTCGGCACTTCCGGATTACTACTGGTCTATTTGTCTGCTTGCGGTCAGCAGCTATGGAGTCATGTACGTACTATTTAAAATGTGCAAAAAAACATGGACTCACCTGAGAGAGCGGGCGAAAAAACAGGCAGCGTAGTTTTCTGAAACCTTCTGCCTTTACAATTCGTAAAGCTTACAGAAGGGGGAATACACCATGATGATGGAATTTAACATGACGCTGCTTTTCACCTTTCTTTTATTTGGTCTGCTTCTATTGGTTTTAAATATCGTAACGAGTATATGGTCCTACCGTGACTCACGAAGAAAAGGGAGGAGTCCGGAGTTTGCCATAATGGTTTTGCTTGGTACCTTGTTTTTCCCTGTCATAGGTCTCATTGTCTATTTAGTCATCAGGAATGATATTTAGAACACCCTCTCTGCAAGGGTGTTTTTTTATGGTTCTCTCCTGTTGAATAAGGAGTTCTTTAAGACGATATATAGAGAGAATGAACAAAGATAGGAAGGACGATAACCTATGGAAAATCAGCAAGGCGTACTCCTGGAAAGTGGAACCAACGAGCTGGAAATCGTAGAATTCGGCATTGGATCCAATCGATTCGGCATCAACGTAATTAAAGTAAAAGAGATACTTAACACGCAGCCTATTACCCATATTCCTCACTCCCATCCTTCCGTGGAAGGAATTATAGAAATAAGAGGGGAAGTCGTGCCTGTGGTTGATACCGCTCACGCCCTTGGCTTTACCCCTTCTGCACAACCTGCTCAGGATAAATTCATTCTAGCGGAGTTTAATCAAATGAAAATTGTTTTTCATGTGCATACGGTCACACGAATTCACCGAATTTCCTGGGAGCAGATGGAGAAACCGAAAAAGATGTATCAAGGCTTGGAAACGAAAATAACAGGCATTGTAAAAATGGAGGGCGGCATGCTGCTGCTTTTAGACTTTGAAAAAGTGGCCGCTGATATTAGTCCAGAATCCAGTATCAATAAGGAACAGTTACGGAACCTTGGGGAAAGGGAGAGATCCGAAAAAAGGATTATGGTCGTTGAAGATTCCAGCCTGCTTCGGGCGTTGCTACAGGAGACACTTGAAGAAGCGGGGTATGACCAGACTGTGGTATTCGAGGACGGAAAAGAGGCACTGGATCATCTTAAGCAGCTAGTGGATGAAGGAAAAGTGGTAGAAGAAGAATACCAGTTGGTCATTACGGACATTGAAATGCCGCAGATCGATGGACATCATCTGACGAGAGTGGTTAAAGAAAGTGAAGAGCTGAAGGCTCTGCCGGTTATCATTTTTTCTTCTTTAATTACAAATGATCTTCTCTACAAAGGGGAAAAGGTTGGAGCGGATGCACAAGTATCCAAACCTGAAATTCTTGAACTGGTCAAATGGATCGATCACTATATCTTATAACGAAAGAAAGCCGCTGAATCCCAGCGGCTTTCTCTGCATTATTTTTCGATATTCAACCGTTTGTAAAGTTCATCGTGCCAGGCATATGCCTGCTTGGATAATGTTTCAGGTCCGGTTTTGGTAGGGGACGCCTCAACAATGATTTTTTGCTGATGCTCCGACAGATGTTCAAAAGCAGCACGCATTTCTGTTGTGTATTCCATGTATTTTTTTAGATGGTATTGGAAATCTTCCAGCATATCAGTACTCATTTGTATCATCCTCCTCTACAACCTCTATTTCCTTATTATTCAAGCAGTAAAACATGGTTCAGAACATCCCGGAAAATTAATTATGCTTACGACGTCTTTGGTTCCACGGGGATACATCGCGCTGGCCAAGAAAACTGGCAGCCGGACGGGATTGAGAGGCGTAGGCTGGCTGCTTCTGCACAGGCTGTTCCCAGTTCAAATAGCGGTAAAGTATTCGTTTGGCTTTGGAAAGAGACAGTTTTGGTTTCGGATTCCTGTACGACTGGTCGACTTTACCGAGGTGTTCTAACTGGTCGAAATCCTGTTTATTCGCTGGAATATGAAAGTAGTACCCGGCAATTTCAATGAGGAGGGTGGAATGCTGCTGGCTGAGTTTAGGGTGATCTGAGAAATGGAGTCCAATTTTTTTTGCGCGGCTTTCCTGCAGAAGTTTATCAATTGTATATTTTTTTATATCATATAAGTGTTTAGGTTCGGGTGCCGTTTTTGCGTGTCGGTTAACAATAAACAGGGATTCGGCCAGTTCTCTGTTTGAGAGAGCATAATTCTTCATAACATTTCTCCTTTCTATCCAATTGTGTAAATCTATCATATGTGTTTTTTGTTA
>NZ_JBAPTY010000028.1:0-1684 GCF_049282395.1 Halobacillus sp.
AGTGAAACGAGCGAGGAAGCTCACCGTTCCCCCATAGGAAAGCGAGTTATTTCCCCACCATCCCTATACCTATTAAGTAACGGACCCCGATTTATCTCGAAACTGAGTCTTCCACAATCCGGCCCTATAGTGAAATAACTTTATTGTTTTTGTGCCTTTGCGTTAGCTTTTTACAAGTTTTGTGAGAGGCGGTTTTTAAAATAAATACCTCATTCTGGGAGTTAGAAGCCTACAGAATCTTCAATAGGCTCATGCTCATTTAAAATGAATAAAGAGAGGGAATGAGTAAACCAAAGGAAGGCGATGCCAATGAAGTATGATGTGAGTGTAGTAGGAGCAGGTTTTGGAGGACTCGCAGCAGCAGCAGAGTTGACTCGAAAAGGAATGAGTGTAGCTGTACTGGAAGCATCTAATGAGTTAGGGGGCAGTGCAGGCAAATATGAACGCCAGGGTTATCGATTTCAATCGGGAGCAACTGTAGGGATGGGTTTTGAGCCAGGCGGTGTTTTCGACCGTTTGTATGTATCTCTTGGTTTGGAGAAACCTTCCATGACATTGTTGAATCCAATTATGGATATCCATATGCCTGATCGAACCATCCATTATTACAGCAAGAAAGAACAATGGTATAACGAAATTGAACATCATTTTCCTGAAGATGCCTCCAGGATTCAAGCTTTCTATGATGAAATTTTTCGGGTAGGAGAAATGGTAGATGGTGTGGTTGAGAAACTCCCTGTTTTTCCACCGAAAACCTTGAGTGACTGGATCCGATTAACTCCCATGATCAGTCGCAACTCCATTCAATTACTTCCTTACATGAACCAGACCGTCTACGACCGATTGAAAAAATATAATCTTCACCAAAATCGACTGTTTCAGATCTTTTTAAATGGAGAATTAATGGACAGTGTACAAACAAGTGTAGAAAGGTGTCCAGCTTTTCTGGGATTTACGGCTTTGCAAACGTTCCATAAAGGAGCATTTGCTGTGCATGGAGGGTTGGCTTCTGTAGCTGAACAATTATCTAAGTATATTAAAGAGAGTGGGAATGAGATATTTTTACGCCACCCCATCCATGTAGTGGAAAAGAAGGGTTCAGGCTATTACTTGCATTCTAAACGAAATAAGGTGTTTGAATCAGATTATGTCATTTTAAATAACTCTGTTCACAATTTACATGATACATTATCGGAAGATTTAAGAAGTCAATCCTATATTAAGCCAGAAAAAGAAAAACAAAGAGAAGCATGGGGAGCATTCATCATTCATGCGGGGGTTCACGAAGACGTGTTTAGAAACACTGACGTACTTTACCACCAATTCATCGATCCGAATCACCCGGACGACTTGCACGATGGAGGGCAGTTCTTGCTTTCCCTGTCAGATCCTTCTGATCGTCAAATGGCGCCTGAAGGCATGCGCTCATTGACGATCTCCACCCATACAAACGTATCTCAGTGGTGGGAGAGTGAAGATTATGAGGCTGCAAAGCAGCAGATGAATCAACGATTAATTGAAACAGTAAACCATTACTTTCCGGGATTTGAAGATCGTCTGGATCTTGTGTTACCCGGTTCACCGGTTACTTTTCAGAAGTGGTTACGCAGAGATCGGGGGAAAGTAGGGGGATATGCGCCTACTGGTAAGTACAGCTGGCTAGGAAGCTATTCTATTCGTACAG
>NZ_JBAPTY010000029.1:0-35444 GCF_049282395.1 Halobacillus sp.
GTTCTGGCTCAGGCGATAGCTCTGGTTCAGGCGATAGTTCTGGCTCAGGCGATAGTTCTGGCTCAGGCGATAGCTCTGGTTCAGGCGATAGTTCTGGCTCAGGCGATAGCTCTGGTTCAGGCGATAGCTCTGGCTCAGGCGATAGTTCTGGCTCAGGCGATAGCTCTGGTTCAGGTGATAGTTCTGGCTCAGGCGATAGCTCTGGCTCAGGCGATAGTTCTGGCTCAGATGAAGCTTCAGAAGACGAAGTTGATTCTACCGACAGTCAGGCTTCCGGCACTGAAGATAACTCAACTGATCGTGAACCGTCTAGTTCAGACGGTGAGAATAGCACAACCAATAATTCCGCGGAAAGCTCTGATTCTTCTTCAAACCAAAGTTCAGAGGAAGAATCGGAGAGTACTGAGACTGAAAATAGTGAAGAAAACACTACTAGTCCTTAGATATGGAGAGGACTTAAAGTAATAATCCAAATATGATCTTAAACCACCGGTCTTTAAAGGCCGGTGGTTTTAATTTGGAGAATAAACGTTTTGGTAAGCCCCTTTATAAGCAAGCCACCCCCCACTTCATTGTCTTAAGAACTCTTCTTTTTACTATTCAATGAATTTTCTTTTCTAACAATTTAAAATTTACAGATATCATGTATAATAAAAAATAGCCATATTTTTCTACTATTCTCCGTCAGGTGGTGACTGAATGAAGCATGAAAAAACCTATTATAATGAAACGTTCGATTCTGAGTACGGACCTGTTGTAATTGAAGGTCCTCTATCTTCTCAGGAGTTAAGTCAATTCACATTTGATAAAGACTTAATTGCCTTTCGCCCCTATGAAAAACAATTTGAAGCTGTTAAAAGCATAGCTGACTTTGAAGAAGGAAGAATTATCATCGCACGCCATAACGAAAATATAGTTGGATATGTAACTTTTCTCCATCCTGATCCATTAGAACGCTGGTCAGAAGGACAGATGGAGGATTTAATCGAACTTGGAGCCATTGAGGTTATCCCTCAATTCCGAGGCTATCGGATAGGGTCCCGTCTCTTAAAAATCTCGATGATGGACGAATTCATGGAGAATTACATTACAATCTCAACTGAATATTATTGGCATTGGGATCTGAAAGGTACAGGTTTGAATATTTGGGATTATCGCCGTGTTATGGAAAAAATGATGGCTGCGGGTGGGCTCACTCCTTCCCCAACTGATGATCCAGAGATTATTTCCCACCCTGCTAACTGTTTGATGGTGCGAATTGGAAAGAATGTTCCTGAAGAATCAGTGGAACAATTTGATATTCTCCGTTTTCTTACTCGACATCAATATCGTCAATCAAGGAGGTAACCGTTATGCTAGTGGAAGAAATTATGAAAATCGAGGTCATTACACTCTCACCTGAGGAAACTATTGAAACCGCTCTCAAATTACTGCACGAAAACCATATCCGGCATTTACCTATTGTGGATGAGAATAATGAAGTCATCGGTATCGTATCCGATCGGGATGTCAGGGATGCCAGTCCATCAATATTTGAGGAAGACGCATCTCCGGATGAACTTAAAAATCCCATTCGGACAATTATGACTTACCCAGTAACGACAGTCCACCCATTAGATTTCGTAGAAGAGGTGGCTTCGATTTTTTATGAACAGGAAATCGCTTGTGTACCTGTAACAAGAGACGATATATTAGTAGGGATTATCACGGAAAAAGATATGCTCTATACGCTTATTCAATTAACAGGTACCCACGTGCAAAGCTCTCAGATTGAAGTTAAAGTGATCAATAAACCTGGAATACTGCCTCAGGTTATGCAAGTGTTTGGCCAAAGAAAGGTAAATATCAGTTCTGTCTTAATTTACCCTTACAAACCCGACCCTAAATATAAAGTAATTGTGGTACGTATCCAGACAATGAACCCGTTACCCACGATTGAAGACCTTAAGACAGAAGGTTACGAAGTCTTATGGCCAAAGAGCCCAGGGTTGACTCTATGAACTGTCATTCAGGTTTTGTATTCACCGATGATTTTACGAGTTACCGATTTAGGGACGATCACCCCTTCAACCAAATGAGAGTTATACTTACGAAAGAGTTATTAGAAGCTTCTTCAGCTTTAAGACAGGAACACATTATTACACCAAGACACGCTACAGAAGAAGAACTTTCTCTTGCTCACAGTCGAACTTATATTCAAGCTGTCAAACAGGCCGGAGAAGGCTTGTTGTCGGAAGAAGACGGCATGGAATTCGGAATTGGAACAGAGGACACACCTATGTTTAAAGGAATGCACGAAGCATCCTCTTTATTAGTAGGAAGTACATTATCTGCTATAGAAGCCGTTATGGAAAACCAGGTTAAGCATGCTTTGAATTTAGGTGGCGGTCTTCATCACGGATTTGAAAGAAAAGCATCTGGTTTTTGTATTTATAATGACGGGGCAGTTGGAATAAAATATCTGCGCAAAAAATACGATTGTAAAGTTCTATACGTTGATACGGACGCACATCATGGCGACGGTGTGCAATGGGCCTTTTATGATGACCCCAATGTATGTACTTTCTCTATACATGAAACGGGACGCTACTTATTTCCAGGAACCGGAAATGTTAATGAAAGAGGACTCAAAGAAGGATATGGCTATTCTTTCAATTTACCTATAGACGCATTCACAGAAGATGAATCTTTCCTTCAGGTCTACGAAACAGCTATGAAAGAAATTGTACATTATTTTAAACCTGATGTGATAGTTACACAAAACGGAGCGGACGCACATTTCCTGGACCCGCTCACTCACTTATGCTCAACTATGAAAATCTATGAGAGAATTCCTGCCCTCGCACATGAATTAGCTCATCAGTATTGCGATGGGAAATGGATCGCATTAGGCGGCGGCGGATATGATATCTGGCGTGTAGTACCTAGAGCGTGGGCTCAGGTTTGGAAGGTTATGTCAGAAGGCACCCATTTCCAGGGTCCCCTGCCAAAAGACTGGCTTAAAAAATGGGAAAAAGAGTCTCCAGTGCTTTTGCCGGAAAACTGGCATGATCCAGAAGACGCCTATAATCCTATTCCTCGAAGACAAGAAATCACTGAAAAGAATGAAAAACTGCTGAAGAAATCCTTGCAGTTGATTACCAATCAAAAAAAATATAATTCACTATAACAAAAAAGCCACTACTTAGCAGTAGTGGCTTTTACAGATTATTAACGTTCATAATCGGGATCTAAAATAACAATTTCAACTCTTCGGTTTCTTCGCCAATTTTCTTTTGAATCATTTGGAGCTACAGGCCGCGTATCACCATAAGCCACAGCTGTAAATCGCTCAGAGTCCAAATCATCCGTGGTTTTTAACAAATAACGAATTACACTGCTCGAACGCGCTCCTGACAATTCCCAGTTAGAAGGATAACGATATGTAGATATCTGCCGATTATCCGTATGCCCCTCCACCTTCACAAAATTAGGAATGTTCGTAAGGAGAGTACCTACTTTTTTTAAAAAGGGCTTAGCCCCGTCTAAAATTTGAGCCTCACTTGTTTCGAAAATAAGCTGCTCCTCCAAAACGAGTACAATTCCTCGTTTTGTTTGGCTGGCCGAAATAATATCATTAAGTTCATTTTCTTCCAAATATTGATCCACTTCTTTTTTTAGTTCTTCTAAATCTTTACTTATTTCTTCCTTTTCTGCTTCATTTTTTTCAGCTATCTGATCCGGAGTTTCCGTAGGTTCTTGAAATTCATTATTTTTTTTCCCATTATCCTGAACTTTTGTTTGCACCGTA
Source organism: Halobacillus sp. (assembly GCF_049282395.1). Lineage (NCBI taxonomy): Bacteria > Bacillati > Bacillota > Bacilli > Caryophanales > Bacillaceae > Halobacillus > Halobacillus sp. The sequence goes on from NZ_JBAPTY010000029.1 coordinate 3,791, forward strand.
GGAAACTGACTTTCGACAGGAGAAGGGTAGAAATCAAAGATCATGCGATTACGAAAAGATTCTGAGAGTGCATCAAACTTAACTAAATTAATCTGCGACATTGAAAACAACAAAATAAAAAAAACGAGAATTAAGGTAATCATATCTGCATAAGTGGTCATCCATTTTGGAGCCCCTTTATTATCAGGTTTCTTTCTTCTCCTAAGCTTCATTGGCCGCTTCTCCTAAAGATTCATCCGTTTCGTCTTCTTCGACGATGGCTTTATCCTCTTCAGATAGAAACGCACTGAGTTTTTCTTCAAGAATCTTGGGATTCTGACCTGACTGAACACCTATGACCCCTTCAATAATTACTTGTTTCATGAATATTTCCTGTTCTGTTTTATTCTCAAGTTTACCTGCCATCGGGATGAATACGAGGTTGGCTAAAAGCGTTCCGTAGAAAGTAGTTAATAAAGCTACCGCCATTTTGGGTCCAAGCGTTTCGGGTGTAGATAAACTTTGGAGCATCAGCACCAGACCTATTAACGTCCCAATCATTCCCCAAGCTGGCGCATACTCCCCAGCTTTTTCTATGATCGCTCTTCCACGCTGATGACGCTCTTCTACTGCAACAATTTCAGCATTCATAATATCGTTAATTACTTCAGGTTCTATCCCATCCACAGCCAGTAGAATCCCTTTTTTTATAAAAGGATCTTCAACCTCATCAAGCTGTGCTTCAAGAGCAAGTAAACCCTCACGCCGGGCTCGTTCTGATAATCCAACAAATAAATTGATCAGCTGCCTTAAATTCATATCCGTCTGTTTAAAAGCTTCTTTCGTTACGCGAAAGGTTAATTTGACTTCACTTACGTTGAAATTAACTAATAAAGCAGCTACTAGACCACCTAGCACAATAACGATGGAGGAAGCCTGTATAAATGAAGTCATGCCTCCAAACCCGGCGTTAGATGCAATGCCGAAAATAACCATGATGAACCCAATCGTAATACCAATAGGGGTCAACAAGTCTTTTTTAGTCATAATGCTCTCTCCTCAGTTTCGTACAAATACAGTCTATCTACTATATCGGTACTATTTCTGCTGAGTTGAGTTTCTTTCAATAATTCGGTGAGGTAAAATCACATTCTGCTCTTCGACTTCTTCTTTATTCATGAATTTAGTTAGCAGGCGCATAGCTACGGCTCCTATATCGTACATCGGCTGCACTACAGTTGATAGTGTTGGACGTACCATCGTTGCAAGGCGTGTGTTATCGAATCCGAATACTTCCAGATCCTCCGGAACTCGAATGCCACGGTCCTGTGCCCCATGGATGACCCCAAGGGCCATTTCGTCTGAAGAGACAAAAACAGCCGTAGGCTTCGTATCGAATTCAAGCAGCTGTTCTAAAGCCTCAATACCTGAATCGTATGAATAGTCACCAGACACAATATAATCTTCAGGGGACTCGTAACCATTAGCCCTCATTGCATTTTTATAACCTTCTAGTTTCTGCACATTAATAATAGTATCTTCAGGTCCCGACACGAAAGCTACTTCCTGGTTTCCGTGGGATAGTAATAACTCTGTGGCTTCATAAGCCGCTTGCTGATAATTGATATTTACAGCAGGAGTCTCCCCTGACTCATCTACTGTGGCTGCCAAAGCAATAGGTACAGAAGAAGTCTTAAACTCCTGGATATGGTCTTCTGTGATTTTTCCACCCATGAACACTAATCCATCTACCTGCTTACCTAGCATAGCATTAATCAGGTGCAGCTCTTTATCCTTATTCTGATCAGAATTACTTAAGATAATGTTGTAATTATACATAGTGGCAATATCTTCAATGCCACGGGCAAGCTCAGCAAAGAATATACTTGATATGTCGGGAATGATCACACCGACTGTTGTGGTTTTCTTACTTGCTAAACCTCTTGCCACTGCATTTGGACGATACCCTAACCGCTCAATGGCATCGTGTACTTTTTTTCTTGTCGCAGGCTTTACGTTCGGGTTCCCATTCACTACTCGTGAGACGGTAGCCATCGATACGTTGGCCTCTCTTGCTACATCATATATTGTTACATTCATCATACATCCTCCTTAGTTAGTCCATTGCTGCAAATTTATAATAAAATAATCATACGATAGATAGTGTCCTCGCGCAATGTCTGCCTCTTTCTTCTTATATAAGATTACCCATTTTATTATAACGGATTCCTTATTCAGAACAAAACAGATTCTTCCACAGTTAAATTAATCCCTTCTAAGCCCCTTTACACACAAATATATATGTAGGACTGAATATCAAGTAAAAGCCGATTAGTCAGTCTCTCTGTCCCTCTGTGACTAAATGAGCATATTCAAAAAAATAAGCTAGACTGAATAGCAGTCTAGCTTATCCCAAAGTATTATTTTGTTAACTCTCTCATAAATGATTGGAACGTTGGAATATCCATTTGCTGGGCTGAATCAGAAAGAGCAACCGCTGGATCAGGGTGTACTTCAGCCATTACTCCGTCAGCACCAATTGCCATAGCCGCTTTAGCTGCTGGAAGCAGGAGATCACGTCGGCCAGTGGAGTGAGTTACATCTACCATCACTGGTAAGTGAGTTTCTTGTTTCAAAATTGGTACAGAGGAGATATCCAAAGTGTTTCTTGTGGCTTTTTCATAGGTGCGGATACCACGCTCGCACAAGATGATATTTTTGTTCCCGCGGGAGATAATGTACTCAGCCGCATTAATGAATTCAGAGATAGTGGCCGACATTCCGCGTTTTAATAAGACAGGTTTATTTACTGAACCAGCTGCTTTCAGGAGTTCAAAGTTCTGCATATTGCGGGCTCCGATTTGAATAACATCAAGGTAATCCAGTGCTTCTTCAAGATCGGCTGGATTTACGATTTCACTTACCACAGCTAAGCCATTTTCATCGCCTGCCTGCTTTAGCATTTTCAATCCTTCAATCCCCAGCCCCTGGAAATCATAAGGGGAGGTTCTCGGTTTAAATGCACCTCCGCGCAGCAGCTTTAATCCTTCACCCTTAACAGCTTGCGCTACGGTGGAAACCTGTTCGTAACTTTCTACCGCACAAGGGCCCATAATGAAGTGCGGATTTCCATCGCCGACTTTTTCTCCGTTGATTTCCACGATTGTATCTTCAGGCTTCTTCTTTCTGGAAACGAGAAGAGCTTTTCTATGGTCATCCTCTTGTAACTCTAGTCCGGCTTTGAAAATCTCTTTAAATAAATGAACAACTGTGGAGTCCTCGAAAGGCCCGTCATTATGACTTGAGATATGATCAAGCATCGTTCTTTCCCGTACAGGATCAAACCGATTGGTTCCTTGCTGCTCTTTAATCTGGCCAATTTCCTTTACTAAATCACCGCGTTTATTGATTAAATTCAGAAGCTCTAAATTTACCTCGTCTAATTGACTGCGTAATTGGTCGAGTTGTTGGTTACTCATGTGTGCGTCCCCCTAGTAATAATTAGTAGTAAAATTAAGATAATTCATCCTATTGATAATTAGGGACAATTATAGCTAATATTTCATTTATTGTCACCCTTAGAGAAGGAATTCTTTTGTAAGAAATAAAAGAAAAAATCAATTTGGTATCTTGTTATCAAATTTCAAGTCATTCACTAATAACAAAACGCGCAGGATTTCCCTGCGCGCTTATTATTATTCTACTGCTTTTTTTAAACGCTGTTTCGTCACGGCACCATGGCTGTCATGCCACGCTACCTGCTGGTCTTTAAATAAAATAGCTTGTGGAGACTGATGCCGCACATCATAGTCACTCGCAACCTGGTTAGAAAGATCTCTGGAGTCCTGTACAAAAAGTTCATAACAGGGAACTTCCGAATGCTGACTAAACTGTTCATATTCACTCTCAGCTGTTGCTGAAATTGGACAAGTTAAACTATGCTTTAAAAGAAAGAACATGGGTTCATTATTCAGTACTTTTGTAAATTCTTCTTTCGTCTTTAGCAATTGTATACTCATGATTTATTCCCCTCTCAGCTAAAAATGGCGGAGGCACAAAGGCCTCCACCATTTAAATTGTATTATACATTTGAAGATGTTGTAGAATCTTGCTGCTTTTCAAGCTCTTGAGCTGCTTCTTCAATAGCTTCAGCTACTTCTTGAGCTGCTTTTTCTGCTTCATCATCTTCATTACTGCGAATATTTTTCACTTTATCCTTCACTTTTCCACTTAAATCCTGGGATTTTTCAGAAACATTTTTAGAGAATTGAGAAGATGTTTCTACAGCACGTTCCTTCCATGCTCCGCCTTTTTCATAAGCTACATCTTTCCATTCTCCGGCTCTCTCTCTTAAGCCTGTAGAGCTTTCGTTAATGTTGTCACGCAATTCACGTCCTGATTTTGGAGCAAATAGCAAAGCGACTACTGCGCCTACAATACCTCCGATTAGTGAACCTAGTACAAAATCTCTTCCTGCCCCATTGTCATTATGATTTTGCTGATTGTAACTCATTAAAAATCTCCTCCTTAGTATTTTTCTTCTTTTTTAGCTTTTTTCCATAAGTTGATTGCCACTTGTCCCCATTTCATAGCTTGAGCAGCACTCTCTGTATGGTCCTTGGCGGACTGGGTCAATCCCATTGAAATGGATCTTATGGATTGATTAAACTCTTGAACAGTATCTCCGATGCCTTTAACTCCGTCAACTAATGTATTTAGTTTTTCAGATTTTTCCCCGACATCTTCAGCTAATTTATTGGTCTTGTTCAAGAGGGCTGTCGTCTCTAGGGTAATTCCCTCCATTTGCTTCTCTACACCTTCAAGTGTATCCGCAACGTTGTTCATGGTTCGACGTACAGCTGTTAGTGTTCTCGCCAGAAAAATGACTAGAACAGCAAAAGCCACTGCTGCAATTAATGCAGCAATGTAGAGAATGATTATCATGCCCCCTGCAACTCCTTCGACTATGTAATTGTCACGTTCTTAATTATTCCCCAAGTTCAGAGAAATTAAAACGTGATATCCACATTAAATAGTTATATTCGATAAATAAGTGGAAGTTCCCTCTTTCAAAAGAGTATTTTATTTATTACTTCAAGAAAATGAGTAAAAAGAAACGTGCAGTTCTATTCAGAGAAGCCGCACGTCTTTTTACTACTTAATATTTTCATAGGCATTTTGAAACTTTTGAATATCTCCAGCGCCCATAAATAATAAGACTCCATCATTAAAGTTCTGCAGCTGGGCAGTGTCCTCAAGCGTCAACACATGGGAATCAGGAATTAACTCCTGTAAATTTTCTATCGTTAACTTTCCTTGATCCTCTCTTGCTGAACCAAAAATATCACACAGATATATATAATCTGCAAGCTTTAAACTTTCAGCAAATTCATGCAAGAAAGTTTTGGTTCTAGTAAAGGTATGCGGCTGGAAGATAGCGACTACAGGACGTTCACCATATTTCTTTCTGGCCGTATCAATCGTAGCTGTAATTTCAATCGGGTGATGGGCATAGTCGTCCACCAATATTTGATTTCCCCATTCTTTTTCAGTAAAACGGCGCTTGACTCCTTTGAAAGTGGACATCTTTTTTATTTCGTCTGCCGGCATTTCCTCATAGTGACAAATAGCAATTACACTCAACGCGTTTAAAACGGTGTGATTGCCGAATTGAGGAATCGAAAATGTGTCATAAAAATTGTTCCTCACAAACACATCAAATGTGGTTCCTTCACTGCTCTCTCTGATGTTCTGAGCCTGAAAATCATTCGTATCTGCAAAACCATAGTAGAGAACCGGAACATTTGCCTGAATATGCTGAAGGTGATCATCATCTCCACAGGCGATAATACCCTTATTCACTTGTTTTGCCATTTGTTGAAAGGCTTCAAAAACGTCATCAACGCTCTTAAAATAGTCCGGATGATCAAAATCAATGTTCGTCATGATCGCATAATCTGGGTGGTAAGCAAGAAAATGCCTGCGATACTCACACGCTTCAAATGCAAAGTACTGACTGTTTTCATGACCTCTGCCTGTACCGTCTCCTATTAAATAAGAGGTAGGGTAGTTTTCAGATAAAACATGCGCGAGCAGACCAGTCGTTGATGTTTTTCCATGAGCACCTGTTACAGCAATACTAGTGTACTGCTGAAGCCACTCACCTAAAAATTCATGATACCAGTAAAAAGGTAACCCGAGTTTCTTAGCTTCTCTTATTTCTTCATGCTCTTCATTAAAAGCATTTCCCGCAATAATTGTAAGTCCAGCATGTATATTCTTACTTGAGAAAGGCAGTATTTCAATATTTTTTTCTTCCAGAACCTCTTGAGTAAAAAAGTGCTTTTCTACGTCTGACCCTTGGATTTTTTCTCCAGAATCATGCAGAATTTGTGCAAGCGAACTCATTCCTGTCCCTTTGATACCAACAAAATGGTAAGTTGTCATAAACAAGAACCTCCAAAATAATGTGGATCACTTTAAGTATAGTGTATGTAACAGCCACTAAAGTGCGATTTATTCATGCGTTAACTTAGACCCTGACTTGCAAGTCTCTAATAACCTTACTTATCTTATCATGGAAACAAGATTAGAAAAAGAGGCTCTTATCCCCAGGTTTCTCCATGTGTAAAAAAAAGACACATACTTATGTGCCTTTATTCACCTTCATCCTCTTTATGAAACTCAACATATTCAAGTCTTGGATTTACTTTATATCTGCGTCCTTCTTTGGCTTCAGGTTCTCCATTAATAAGGACATTGTCCCCCGTGAATCCAATACCGATCTTCAGAAGACTTCCGCCTACTCCATACATATCTACGGGTACTTTTTTCTCTTCAAAAGCTCGTATTCTTTCTTTGGTAAAACCACCGCTGACGACTATTTTCACGTGACGATATCCTTCTTTATCCAGTGACCTCCGCAATGCAAAAATGAGTTCAGGATTTACCCCTCTCGGGTCAAATGTACCCATTAAATGCTGGTTTCTAAGGAAATACTTATCCACCAGATTCTGGGAAGTATCTACCCGTACACCTTTCAATTCGTCACCAAACTCTCGAGCAACTTTTAAAGAGTCGGTAATCACATCATTATTATAATCAACAAGAGCCATAAGCTGATCATTTGGAAATTGTTTCTGATAGGCTTTAGTAGCAGCGACTACATCCCCTTTGAACATCTGAATTAAAGCATGGGGCATCGTTCCCATTCCTTCTTTCCCCCACCATTCATTCATAGCATGAGTAGCCTGGGCAGTGGAACCACCTATAAATGCTGCATATCCGTCTCCGGATTGTTGAGTAAAGTGATCGTCCCTATCCCCCATGAAAATAATTGGTTTTTGACGACCTGAAGAACGGGCTGCCTTTACGACGTTATAAACATTGGTGGCCACAGAAGTACGTCTGGCAAGGATCCCATCTATAATCCCTTCCAGAAACCCAAACAGCTGATAAGGCCCTGTAATTGTTAATACTGTTTCATAGGGACTAATTTTATCTCCATCTTTTAAAGAATGAATCTCCAGTTCCTCGGGATTTTCAGCAAACGTATGAATAAGAGCAATCGCTTCATCCGTACCGCATAGAACAGCAGTATCCTTTTGAAAGAACTGCATGGTTACTTTGTGTTCAGGAAGCTGGTCGGCTACAATATCTCTTGTCTTTAAGAAGTAAACGGCAGAAAACCATCCCTCTGAAACTCGCTTATCAAATTTAAATGTTTTATTCGTTAAACGACTGATTTCGCCATTCAACTTACGTGCTATTTCCTTCATAACTATACTCCTTAAACATTGGGGTCAGTAAAAACTGTATCGTTATATTCAAGTATTATCATATAGAACTAAAAACTTTTCCACAAGTATTTCGTTGATATCTGCAGATTAACTAAGCATTTCTTCAACTTGCTGGTGAGTTAAAAGCACATCTCTCGGTTTACTTCCTTTTTGCTCCGAAATAATTCCGTACTCTTCCATCTGGTCAATTAAACGAGCAGCACGGTTGTATCCTACCTTAAATCGGCGCTGAATCAGTGAAGCACTCGCTCCATTCTGTTCCATTACAAATTGAACCGCTTCACTAAAGAGAGCATCTGTTTCTTCTTCGTTTGAAATTTGTTTCATTAACTCTTCTTGATGAAACAAATATTGAGGAGGAGCTATTTTTTTCACATAATTGGTGATCCGTTCGATTTCATCATCCGATAAGAAAGCTCCCTGAATTCTTAATGGCTGACCTGAACCATTTTCTACAAACAGCATATCACCTTTTCCTAACAGCTTTTCTGCCCCGCCTGAATCAATAATCGTTCGGGAGTCCACCTGGGAAGAGACACTAAAGGCAATTCGCGTCGGAATGTTTGCTTTAATGAGTCCTGTAATTACATCTACTGAAGGCCGCTGTGTAGCTAATAGCAGATGAATGCCGCATGCTCTTGCTTTCTGAGCAATTCGGCAGATAGCATCTTCTACATCCTGAGGAGAGACCATCATCAAATCAGCAAGTTCATCGATAACAATGACTAAATATGGAAGCTTCTCCCCTCTACGATTCTGCTTCACCATTTTGTCATTATACCGCTCAACATCCCGAACTCCCTCTTGAACAAATTTCTCATACCGTTCTTCCATCTCTTTTACTGCCCATTTCAGAGCAGATGTCGCAGCTTTTACATCTGTGATAACAGGAGAAACCAAATGCGGCAGGTCATTATAAGGAGCCAGTTCTACCATTTTTGGATCAATCAGTAGAAATTTCACGTCCTCATGATGGGCTTTATACAGGAGACTAATGAGAATGGTGTTAATACATACACTTTTCCCGGAACCTGTCGCACCTGCGATTAATCCATGAGGCATCTTATTTAAATTTGTAACAATTGGAGAACCACCGATATCAAGTCCCAGTCCTACAGACAATGGGGAAGGGTCTTTATGAAAAGCCTCTGATTCAAATATCTGCTGAAGGCCAACCATTTGAGCTTTAGGATTCGGGACCTCTATACCTACGGCCTGCTTTCCGGGAATAGGTGCTTCAATTCGAATGTCGCGTGCTGCCATGCTTAGTTTGATATCATCCGCTAAATTAGTTATTTTGCTAACCTTAACTCCTGGTTCAGGCTGTACTTCGAACCTAGTTACCGTAGGGCCTTTCATAGCGTTTACTACCTTCGCACGCACGTGAAAATGTCTAAGGGTGGTTTCAAGCAGTTCCATTTGCTGTGCAGTCCAATCCTCATCTTCACCTGTAGGCTTCTTCGTATCTTCCAGCAAATGTAAAGGTGTGTTATATTCCTTACGAGGAGAATCCGGAGTATTCTCCTGATTATTTTCCGTTTCACCTTCTATAGTGGGAGATTGGACACTAACACTCGCGCTATGATTCTCTCCTGATTCCATACTGCCCTGTTTCTTTTGATCTCGGGTTCGCTTATCTCTTGGTGTCATGATGACGTTGAATGGAAGACTTTTTTTCTTCTCTCCTTCATTTGACTTTTCATTCGGTTCAGACCTTAGTGCCCTCTCATGATTCACCGCACTATCCTGTGAAACTTCGGGTTCTTCTTCGGGTTCTTCTTCGGGTTCTTCTTCAGACTTTCTTTCTGTTTGCTCTTGCATTTGGGGAGCTTCATTATTCTCGGCTGCTTCTTCAGCGTCTATTAATTGAAAACCAGATGAATACTCATCTGTTGGAGTATCTTCAGAATTGATTTCGGTTTCTGCTTCCAACTCCTCTAATTCAATAGTTGCAGCTGCTTCTTCAGGTTCGAATTCTTTTTTTTTGGACTCTGTTGTATTCCCTTCTGCTGCTGGCAGAGTCTGCAGGAAAGAAGACTGGCCACTTTCCCTTGATGCCGAATTACTACCCTCTTCCTGTGAAACTTCTTCTTCCTTTTCCACTGATGACTCAATTGTATTTTCTGGCTTTTTCTGAATGCTTTTAGTCTCCGTGACTTTACTTCTGAGTCTTCTTCTCAGATCCTGCCAGGCTTCTTCATCATTTGTAAAAGAATCACCGGGAAACTTGGTTTCTACCGTGTTTTCAATTTTTTCTATGCCTGCAGTCAGTTGGCGATTATGATATCCATAAATAGGCGAAGGAACATCTGTAGGTGTAAAAGGAACCGTGGAAGTTTCCGGAAGTTTTTGCTTCTCACTTTGATCCTGCTGCTTTTTCGTCTGTTTCTCAGTGGATTCAACTTCTTTATGCTGTCCTTGATTCTCTGTCCGGTTTAAGCTCTGGCTCCTTCTGGCTCTCTCCGGTCTTCTAGGAGACTCTGCTTTTTCTTGAGAATTTGAAGACTGGTCCGGAATGACAGGGAACCGAAACTCACCTTGCTTAGGATACCGATAGGTCATTTTTGTTTTTGCATTCATTTCTTGCCGCTCCTGCCTTTTAGGTTGTTCCTTTATCTCTTTTGTGGTCTCTTCTTCATCATCAAACCATTGTTTAAATTTATTTTTTATATCATTCCACATATTTTCTCACTCTCTTTTCCTATATGTAAATCTCTTGTGGTCCCTTTTATTTTAACAGTTTTTGTTTAATGTTTGGTTTACAATCGCTTTAAAAATTAAGAATTCGTAAAAAAAACAAAGCAGCTGGGCTGCTTTGTCTTTTTTACTGGCATTAAACTTCAAAAGGAGCCCCAACTTCATATTCGTCAGAGAGAACAAGAATCCCTTTTTCTTTTGGTGCATCTGGTAAACCTAGTTCTTTAGCCGAACAGATCATTCCACTAGACGGCACACCGCGCAATTCAGCGTCCTTAATCTTCATACCGCCTGGCATCGTTGCTCCAACTTTAGCTACTACGACCTTCTGTCCCCGATCAACATTAGGTGCTCCGCATACGATCTGCAATTGTTCATCAGCTGTATCCACCTGACAGACTTTAAGTTTGTCCGCATTTTCGTGAGGTTCTATGCTTTCCACATACCCCACTACAAATTTAGGACTTAAATCAAAATCCAGTACGTCCTCCAACTGATTTTCGGTAAACAGGTCCTTGATTGGACGAAGCATTTCCTCCGTGAGCATCATTTTCCCCTCACCGGGCAGATTAAAATATCTGGATGCATTAAAGATATTATATCCGAGCAATGACCCATCCCTGCTATCAGTAATTTTAACCACATCCCCATATGCCTGCTGCTTAAATGTTTGGCGGTTTCCTTCTTTAATAGGAATAATCAATACATCCCCAATACCTTTTTCATTGTAAAATACATCCATAACTTAATCGTCCTTTCGCTCTTTTTTCGGTTGTTTCTGAGCTAGTATAAAAATGGGTTCTAATTGCTTATCCTCGTATAGGAAGGACAATGAAGTAATAGGCACGGTGCCCTCAGCGAAAAACTTCATAGCCATTTGAGCCAGAATGTCGTAACCTTCTGAGTTCTGAATATCAGCAAATATAATAACGTCCTGGTGAGGTACACTGATGGCTAACTCGCCCTTGCACTCAGCCTTAAGCTCCTCCAGTAACACCTCATTTAAAATCCGGCTTGCGTCATACCCATCTTTAGTAGAATGGAAGTAGAAATCATTTCCGTACACTGTATCCTTTTTCATTTCAACCGGCAGGGAACGAGCGTTAAAACTTGCCACTTCCTTCAATCGTGCTAATGTCCAATCTTCTTCTTCCAGCATGCTTTCATCAATTAGCTGAAAGGACTTCCCTAAGTCCAATGCGTAGTAAACCCTGGTTTCAGCTGTATGTTCTGAATGAACGAGTTTTTTACCGTTTTCTGTTTCTGTTGGAAAAGACCCGGCTCTAATTACAGGGAAGATCTGTTGTTCTTTTCCGGAAAGATCATGAGTTTCATTCATAACTTTCAAAGCCTCTTGTACGTGATCCTCCAGTTCATCAATTGCTTCTTCTCCGCGAGATTCATACTTGGCAATCACATTAGGTAAAGTAATGGTAATTCCTTCACCACTATCACGCCACTCAATGCGAAATGTGTCTTTATCACGATTATAAGTTGTCTTCCAATCCTGATGGTGAAGACGTTCTTCTAATTTCTTCTTCATTTTTACACTTGTCATTTTCATCCTTTTTCCTCCTTAATTGATGGAAGAAATCAATTCCCTTATTTATTTTAGCATAATTTAGCTTACGGATACCTCTACCTATTATACACATCCTCACTTGCTTAAAAAAGTAAACAAGCTGTACAAAGAAAGCACAGCTTGTTTACTATGAGGCATTTCGTATAAAATCTTCAATTTCTTCCCGAGACTTTCTCTGTTTCCCTACAAACCTACCAGTCTCTTCCCCATCTCTAAAAGCGATAAAACTAGGTATCCCAAATACATCATACTCAGAGCATATATGGATAAATTGATCTCTATCTACATACACAAAAGTCCATTCACTAAATTTATCTTCAATTTCGGGAAGAACAGGTTCAATTACACGGCAGTCAGGACACCAATTGGCAGAAAACAATAATATCACATCTTCTTCTGCTAAGAGTGATCGAAGGTGCCCATCGGATTCAAGCTTAATCATGTTGCTCACCTCCATTTTTACGTTAATTATAATTCTAATCATACTCTATTGTCATATCTCCAGGCTTGATCCAGCCTCTTTTTCTAAACCATAACGCAATAACGTAACTAATAACCGCTGGAGCAAGGAGATGCAGAACAAATATAATACCAGCTATCTCCCAAGTAAAGCCCATTGTTTGAAACGTCATGATCTGGCCTACTAGTCCGCTCGTTCCCATGCCTGCACCAGCTGCATTATTCTCAAGTTCCAGCCATACGGTCGCAAGTGGAGCTAATAAAGCGCCTGCAATCGTAGGTGGCAGAATAATAATTGGCTTCTTAACTATATTCGCAACTTGCAGCATAGACGTGCCAATTCCCTGAGCTATAAAACCTCCAAACCCATTATCTTTATAGCTGATTGTAGCAAAACCGATCATCTGGGCTGCACAACCTACCGTAGCTGCACCAGCTGCCACCCCATCTATCGAAAGCATTAATGCTATAGCTAAACTTGAGATAGGTGCAGTTAATGCTATACCCATGAGTACCGCAACTAGAACTCCCATGATTAAAGGCTGTTGGAGCGTTGCCCAATTAATCACCTCTCCAAAACCAGTCATAAACCCGCCTATAGGCGGTCCAATAACAGCTCCAATTACAAAACCGACCGTAATGGTTGCAAATGGTGTCAGAATTATATCTATTTTTGTTTCTTTGCTTACCATCTTACCAAACTCAGTAGCTATAAGGGCAGCTATATAACTTCCTGCGGGCCCCCCTAATTCAGCTCCGTAGGCTCCGCTAAATAAAGACGCAAAAATTACAAGCGGAGGCGCCTTCAATCCATAAGCAATTGCAGCCCCTATAGCTCCCCCCCATATTTTACTGTCCATAGCGAAGGTTCCCATTTCTATAAATGCGTCCGAAATAATCCCCAGATTTAGTTGTTCACCCGTGGTTTTAATGATTAAACCGATAATTAATGATGAAAATAGCCCTAGCGCCATATAACTCAGAGCGGTAATTAAATAGGTGTGAACGGATATGTGAATTCCTTTTCTATCTAAAAATGCTTTCATGATCGTCCCCCTTTTAGACTTCCAGGATCAATAGTACATTTTTTATTTACATGTGTAAATACACAGTAATACATAACCTGCCTTCTTTCGAACAAAACACTTATGAATAATAGTCCCTCTGAATAAACAGACTTAATTAAAGCAACCAGTAAAAATTTTTCAAGAGAATTTCAATCAGGTTTGGAAACTTCATGAAATCACACCTCCCGTCCATTTCATGAAGTAAATAGAATCGTCTCCACAAACTCGGACATAACTGGCCCCACCAATTTATTAGCCCTTAAAGCTTCTATGAATCTGTGGTGAAAGTAAAGCGAAATTGCAACAATCAAACTTCAAATTACGTAAATCTATCCTATACAAAAGATGGTTTACCTTCTTAGCTGGCTCCTACTATTCAATACTATTGGAAATTATATCAAGTGCCTTTGCTAGACAGAAAAATAAGACTCTTTCATACTAAAGCTAGACTTAATTTCTATAGGAGGTATTTTAGATGGAACTAACTGTTTATTTAGCTGGACAGATTCACGATGATTGGCGTAATGACGTAAAGGCTCAAGCAAAGGAAAAAAAGTTACCACTCCAGTTTGTTGGACCTCAGGAAAACCATGAACGCTCTGATAATATCGGAGAAGCCATCATGGGTGAACAGCCGGATAAACTTTACCGTGATGATGCCGCTTCTAGTATTAATAATTTCAGAACTCAGGTTTTACTTCATAAGTCAGATGCTGTAATTGCTCTATTCGGCGAAAACTACAAGCAGTGGAATACGGCAATGGATGCCAGCGCCGCTATACAGCTTCGTAAACCCTTAATTCTTGTTCGCCCTAAGTCTCTGATCCATCCCTTAAAAGAATTGTCCAATCAAGCTGATGTCACGGTGGAAACAATTGACCAAGCCCTGGATGTTTTAAGCTATATTTATGAGTAATTACTACTCTGATCAAAAAAAGTGTGCCGCCCTTCTTCGGGTCGGCACACTTTTTAAAACTGTTGATAGAATTCCCATTGACCTTTTAGTAATTTAACCACATGAGAAAACATCTCTTCTCTTTGAATAACCCCATTTGTGAAAATTCCAATCGCACCCTCATTTTTACGTACTTCATGTTTATTTGCATAAGCATCCATGACTTCGCCAAGCTCTTTTCCTTTTTCCAAACTTTTCTTAATTTCGTCTGGCAAAGCAATTCGGGCTCCGCTGGCCGTAAATACATTTTCTTTAGAATCGACAAGTGCTCCCCAGTTGCAGAGGTATAGATCACCCTCGATCTCCATTACCCCGCCTTCAAGACCAATCCCAAGATTACTTTTATTCATGGATGCACATTCCCGAGCACGGTTAATTGCGCCCTCCAACGTCTCCTCATCTGAAAATGGCTGAGCAGCAACTCTGGATTCAACTTCCATGCCTGTCACGTCATGATTTACAAATACTTGTTTAACTGAATCAACTTTTGTAGGGTTTTGCGATCCAACATATATTTTCACCAGTCTATACACCTTTCTTTGTACAAATGTTTAACATTATCGTCTATTAAGTCACGCAAGCTAAGTTCAGCTTACCGTGACTTTAGCATTTCTATACATTTTTCCGGATATGATCTATCGCTTTTTGATCCGTTGTTTTTACTAAATGAACGAGCAATTCCTTTGCAGCTGCATAGTCATCTACATGTATGATAGAAGACGAAGTATGGATATAACGTGAGCAAATACCTACAACTGCGGAAGGAACACCATTATTAGCGATGTGAACGCGTCCTGCATCTGTACCACCTTGAGATACGAAATACTGGTAAGGGATACTATGTGTTTCGGCGGTGTCCAGAATAAAGTCTCTAATCCCCCGATGGGTAACCATCGATTTATCGACAATTCGAAGCAAGGCTCCCTTACCTAATTGTCCAAATTCTTTTTTGTCTCCACTCATGTCATTCGCAGGGGAAGCGTCCAATGCATAGAAAATGTCCGGATTAATTTTGTTTGCCGATGCTTGAGCCCCTCTCAAACCAACTTCTTCCTGTACGGTAGCCCCAGAGTATAACTTGTTAGGAAGTTTTGTTCCTTGAAGCTCTTTCAGGAGTTCTATGGACAATCCACAACCATAACGATTATCCCAGGCTTTAGCAAGAATTTTCTTTTCATTGGCCATAGGAGTAAAAGGACAGATTGGTACAATAGGCTGTCCTGGCTTTATGCCGATTAATTTAGCATTATCTCGATCATCCGCTCCAATATCAATCAGCATATTTTTAATTTCCATTGGTTTCTTTCTTTGTTCCGGCGTCAGATTATGCGGAGGGATCGAACCTATCACGCCTACAATTGGACCGTTTTCAGTAATAACCTGGACACGCTGCGCAAGCATAACCTGATTCCACCAGCCACCGAGAGGCTGAAAGCGTAACATTCCATTATCCGTAATTTGTGTCACCATAAATCCAACTTCATCCATATGTCCGGCGACCATTACGGTAGGTCCCTTTTTGGAATCTCGAAGTCCAAATACGCCGCCCAGGCGATCCTGAACGATTTCATCGGAGTATTTTTCAAGCTCAGATTTCATGAACTGACGGACTAAATGTTCGTTCGCCGGTGCCCCCGGTAATTCGGTTAACGTTTTAAAAAGATCTTTCGTTTCCTGATTCATTTATGTACCTCTCCTTTTTGTACGTCTTTCTCTATTTTAACGGAACTTTGAAAACGTTTCTACAAATCCGTCCCTTATGTTTTAATTTCCTTTTATCGGGAAAATCTAGTATAGTGAAAAGTAGAATAAAGTTGTGAGGTGATTGGTGAATGAATTGGAAAAAAGTCGCAATAGCCGCCGGTGTAGGAGCAGTGGCTGGCTACGCAGTAAAACAACAGTTTAGCAGCAACCAGAATGTAACCCCTGAGAAAGCTCTCAAGATTGCAAAAGAAGCCTTTAAAAAGCAAGGACCAATTAGTGGCTCTTGGATCTACATGAAGCCTGAGGAACTTAATAAAAATGGCATTAACTACGATGTATATCGTGGAGGAATTTCTAAGAACCAGGATGGCGAAACATCTCAGTTCGAATTTTACATCGATACTGAAACAGGCACTATTGTAGATGTCGCTGAAACTTCAGCTTAATAAAGAATCTAAAAACCGCCCCGCTTTGTCAATGACAAAGCGGGGCTTTCTATTACTCTCCAGGATAGGAATGAGGTTCTCTTTTCAGTTCATTTATGACCTTTCCACCTTGATCAAATTGCAGCGCGCAGTAACTCGCATCATGATAGAATACATACCACGCTTTCCGTTCATAACCATAGGCCATCCACTTTTGCTTCTCATGAACTGAAGTAACTGGGTAGTCATCATAAGCGAGAACCCATAGCACATTCTGATGGGCATGTGTGGGCATTATATCAGCCATATGAATAAAAGTTTCCTCACCATCTTCAAATACTATAATGGAATGGCCGTTACTATGGCCGCTGGTATGAATCATACGAAGACCTGGAACTATCTCCATTGAATCCTGATATGTATGAACCAGTTCCTCTACAGGTTTCCAGTTCTCTTCCCAATATGTATTTTTTGATCGTATATTAGGGTTCCGCATTTCTTCCCATTCCGTAGAATTCGTAAATATTTTGGCTTCAGGGAAAGCAGGTACAAGATGGTCCTCTTCCCACATGGTTAGTCCACAAGCATGATCAAAATGCAGATGGGTCATTAGAACATAATCAATATCATGACGGCTCAGTCCCAATACATTTAAAGAATGTTCAATTTTCGACTCTTCTTTGACTCCATAATTTCGAAGTTCTTTTTCAGTCAGCTTATTATTTCCGATGCCTGAATCAATGATCATTTTTTTCCCATCAATATCTAACAAGATAGGGTCAGTCCGGAGCTCAATTTGGTTCTTTTCGTTGACGGGATATTTTCTGCTCCATAAAGGTTTGGGAACAACCCCAAACATAGCTCCTCCATCCATATGAGTAACTCCACCATCCAGCCAAGTCAATTTGGCTCGTCCAACTTGCATTGTTTTCATGTAAGCATCTCCCCTAACGTAAATATAGCTCTAGTCTACCATATCGACTAGAGCCCTGCTTAAGTAAGGTTATTTAAAACGTGCGCGGCATCTGTAAATTGGCTGCCCCTTGGCTGAAAACTTTTCCTCATATTCTGTTGGTACATTCAAAGGATCCTCGTCGGCGTGTAAATCGACCGACACGTCTTCCAAGATCATTCCATATTGCGAAAAGCTGATTAATGAATATTCGAACAATCCCTTATTATCAGTTTTCAATGTGATTTCACCGCCAGGTACAAGAACTTTTTTATATTGGTCAAGAAACGTGTGATAAGTAAGACGACGCTTCTCGTGTCTGTTTTTCGGCCACGGATCAGAGAAGTTTAAATATAAATGATCAATTTCATTCTCTCCAAAGAGCTCTCGAAGATCTTTAGCGTCCTCGTTCACCAGTCTGACATTATCTACATCGGCATCTAATACTTTTTTCAGAGCGCCAACTATTACACTTTTTACAAGCTCAATTCCTACAAAATTTATATCATTGTGCTGTTTTCCCATACCGGCTATAAACTGCCCTTTTCCTGAACCAATTTCCAAGTGTAAAGGCGCATTTGGGTTCTTAAATAATTCGCTCCATTTACCTAACATTTCAAATGGTTCTTGGACAACGATATAATCATGCTCCCGCATATAATCATCTGCCCAGGGTTTATTCCTTAATCGCATAATTAGATTCCTCCTCTTATCGTTAAAATCGTACCATGAACAAGCTTCCAATTTAAAGTTTTTATTAAATACGGTGAATTTAGACGGATTTGTGCCTAATACCTCTTATGTTTAACCATGAGGAAGATATATAGCTAAAAAGAGTAAGTTCTTCTCCTAACTGATAAAAATCCTTAAAACAGGGGGTTGGGTTGTAAACGCTTTCTCATATACCATTATATTTGTGTGATAATAACGGATATTGGAGTGATAATTAATTTATGAAATTGATGAACCAGGTAATTGATATGACAGTGGTGGCTACTTTCTCTGTAATGTTCGCTGGATACGCACTATTTGTATACCCTTTTGAAAAAATGAACGAGAAAATGAGCACTGAAGTCAAAGAGAAAAAAATAAAATATACACCTACGATTACTGAAGGTTAATATAAACTTATAAATAAAAAAATAAACCGTTGCTGTTAACAGCAACGGTTTATTTTTGTTTATCTCATGAATCCCATCATGATCTTTAAATGATTTTATGTTTATCCATAATTTTCTTAAGCTTCTCTGTACGAATAGAAGCTTCGTCGTACTCTCCTCTCATCTGATGCCACTGAATAAAAGCGAGAGCCTGAGATATAGAATACCAAATCATCCGCTCGAATAAATGCGCATCAGGATCGATTCCATACTCTTTTAACCAATGATGCCAGTTTTCTTCTGGTATATAGGAGAAGAGCATCATGCCTAAATCAAGAGCAGGATCTGCAACCATCGCATTATCCCAGTCGATCAGATAAAGCTGGTCATAAGAAGAGAGAAGCCAATTATTATGATTTGTATCACAGTGACAAACCACATGGAAGTCATGTATTACATCGTCCACTCTATATTCCAGAAACTGAATCGCCTGATGAATATTGAGTTTAGGTGCAACTTCATCAAGAACCTGCTGATTCTCCTTGAGGTCCTTCAAAACCTCGTGAGGAGTCAGCGGGGTCTTTCCTAACCGCATCAGCATATCTAGAAGCTCTGTCGAGTGGTGAATTTTGCTTAAAAGGGCGGCTACTCGAGGATGTTTCATTTCTTCGGGATTTAACTCGCGCCCTTCCAACCACTCTTGGGCAGTGATTACATCCCCATTTTCTAACCGCTTGGTCCATACAAGCTTGGGTACAATTCCCTCGGCAGAAAGCACAGCAAGAAACGGAGACGAATTTCTTTTTAGAAATAAACGTTTCCCTTCGGTTTGGGCATAGTATGCTTCTCCAGTGGATCCTCCTGCTGGTGTTACCGTCCAATCATTACCAAGTATATGTTCCAACCAATTCACCTTCAATTCCTCAAATCTGCCTTTGATTATACTTCTTTCAGTATATCGTACTTTAGGACCGTTCCAAAGTCTTTAAAATGATCTAAAAAGAGTTACCTTAAATTAGATTAACTCATTGCTCTACATACTTTCAAGAAATATCTATTTTATCCTACAAAAATCGACCTTTCAGAAGGGCTTTTTTCTATATAACATTCATAACATTCCCCACTCTCACCATCTACTTGAAAAGGTAACGGTTCAGATGAAGAGATGTGAACGTTTCGCCCTTCCCACTCATGCACTTCTTTTCGTTGAATGTGCTGTCCTGTAAATACAGTTTTAAAGAACGCTAGTATTCTCCATTTTGACATAGGTTCTATGATGATAATTTGAAAAGTTGGTTTTTCAATACTTGCGTTAGGAGCAATTTTCATTCCTCCTCCGTAGTAAGGATGGTTTGTAATAGTAACCATAGTTGCTTGTTTACATTCGATCTTTCTGCCATCAATTTTTAATTCTATTGATATAGGATTTAATCCAGGTAAAACTTTCAGCAGAGCCAGCGGATAAATAATTGAAGTAATTCGAAAATACTTGGCCCATTTACGAAAAGCGGATTTATTGACTTCTTCCACTATTAGACCGTCCATACCAAATCCAATACTATTCAAAAAAGAGCGTGGTTTTGCTGCCTTACCGTCATTAGATGTGAATGTGCCTGTACGGATTCTATGAAACTTCGGGGCCTGAACCATCTTGCGAAATAACAAGACGCCATCTGTAATCTGTCCTATGCCTCTCGCGAAATCATTCCCAGCTCCAACTGGTATAAAGCCAATAGGAAGATCAGGGTAATGCTGCATTCCATTTATTACCTCATGGAGGGTACCATCCCCTCCGATCACAATAACGTAACTTAAGAAGTCTTGATAAAGAGCACAAAGATCCCCTGCCAATTTTTCGGCATGACCTGGATAAACAGTAAAATGAGCCTGAAAATTCTTTTTCTGATTCTGATACAAAGGATCATTTTGAATGCTCCTAAATAACCTCTCTGCCTGTCCATGACCTGCTTCGGGATTAATAATGATCATAAACATATGACATTTCTCCTATCTCAAAAGATAAATTATTTAAAAACTTGGTAAAATTATATTATAATATCATCAAAGAGGAGGGGTTTTATGTCGAATGACTGTCAATTTTGCGGTACAAATTTCCTGATTCCAGAAAATGGATCTATCGTGCTAAATCAGAATAAATCATTTAAACCCATGCAGCTTTTTGTAAGTCATGAAGATGAGGAAACCATTATTTATAGGTATAAATCAAAAAAAGAACTAAAAACTTCCTTAGAAGTCTTGCTTTCATCAGCAACAAAAGCCACTTCCAAAGACTGGATGCATATTTTAAATTTAGATTCAACCCAATCTTTTCCAATTTCCATTCAGCATCTTTATGAAAGATTAGATAAACCTGAATTAGGAGAGATTATTCAGCATGGTAGGTTCACTTCTCATTTACAGCCAATCGTAGATATGAAAAAAGATGAAATTTATGGATATGAATCTTTGCTCCGCACAGAAGGTGAGAACATAAATCCAGCTGAATTATTTTCCTATGCTAAGCAATCCGGTCTTCAATCCATGCTTGACCAAAAGGCACGCCGAACGGCTGTAAAAGCAAAATCAGATTTTCTACAAAAGGGCCAGAAAATCTTTATAAATTTCCTTCCTTCCACCATCTATGTTCCTGAATTCTGCCTGCAACATACGTTCCAAATAGTGAAAGAGTTTAACATTGATCCTGCCGATTTAGTATTTGAAGTGGTTGAAACCGAAAAAATCACTAATGTAGAGCACCTAAAATCGATCTTAGATACATACAAAACGTCTGGGATGAAAGTTGCGTTAGACGACGTAGGGGCGGGATACAGTACACTCGAGATGTTAAGTTTATTAAAGCCTGACTACTTAAAAATCGACCGTTCCTATATCCAAAATTGTCATGAGGATTTGACCAGTCAAGATTTTCTTTTTCAAGTCATGAGGCGTGCTTCAAACTTAGGTATTAAAGTTCTGGCAGAAGGAATTGAAACAAGAAACGAATGGAACTGGTTACGTGAACTTGGAGTCGACTACGGCCAGGGGTACTTTATAGGTAAGCCTGCGCCTCTTCCTAAAGAAACCATTAATCTTCTTCCTTAGCTTCCTCTTCGGTATCCCATGCCGGCCGTTTGAAGGACGTAGTCTGGCAATGCTTCAAAAGCGCTTCTGCCGTTTTCAGCTGCTTATGTTTCAGCGGGGAGGTTATATTCCGCTTGTTATACATCCACTCTTCGTATCTTTGTTTATCAACAAAATCTGTATCGTATGGCTCCTGGAAGGATTGAAAAGTTATATCAGGAGCTAATACGACCTTACGTAGAGGAAAGTCAATTTCGTATGTTTTCAATACACTTTTGACAAACGTTTCCGTACGTTTTAATGATAGTAGTGGATTAATAACTTTAGAGCTGCCCTCCTTATGTAAAGCATTCCAGCTATGATCAGAAGAAGGCAGGATATTCTCAGTTCCGGGCAGATGCAAATAGTAAATAATTTCTATTCCTAGAGGACCAATAAGTATGACTTCGGATTCCATGGTTGCGTTACGTACTTTCACTACGGGATGATACATAATAAAGTACGTATCTGGAAATCTCTGCAGGAAAAACTTAAGTTTTTCATTTTCCTGATAGGTTCTGTCTAAAAAAGATTTTTCCTGTAGTGTGGTGGAGGCCCATTTCAGTTGAAAGGAAATCAGTTGGTCCAAAAACTTCTGCTTTACCTCCTGAATTGTTTCAGGCGGTGAAGTTTCATTTTCTATATTTATCTCTTTTTCGTGTTTTTCATTTTCTTTGAAACGAAATAAAAGTCTTCTCCACCCTCGCTGGGGCTTTTTTTCAGGTTCAATTTCTTTTTCCTCTTTCTTTTCAAGTCTACCCTGTTCAAACGCTCGCTTCGTCTTACTCCAGTTTTCTTTTTTTAACTCTATAAATTGTCTGGGATACTGAAAGATATCCGTTTCATATCTGGAGATATAATCTTGCAGTTTAATTAATTGACCCACTTTTTCACCTCTACTTATAAGTCGAATTTTTCGATCGATTCATACTTGGGATTCTGGTCAGGATGAATACGAAAAAGATAAAAATGCTCAACTCTCATTGAATACACCTCGTCAAATACGCCGGAATATGCCTCTTTTGATAATGGAGAGTCACCTTCAGCGTTCTTCTTAGCCAGCGTGATATGCGGATGAAATTTTCTGTTTTCCTTTTTGAATCCCAATGTTTCACCTGTACGATCGACTTGATCTTTCATCATTAGTAGTGGAGTTTTGTTTTCAACCTCAGCATGGAACACTCGTGGTTTAACCACCTGGCCGAAATAGCCTGCTGGGCCAACCTTCAAGGAAAAAGATTCCGGCCACTCCTGTTTTTTAAGCTCATTAACATAAGCTTTCATTATTTCATCGGAACATCCTCCTAAAAACTTTATGGTAATATGTAAGTCCTCAGGGTCAGTCCATACTTTATAATCCATTGATTTAGAAAGGATCCGCTGCCACTCTTTCAAGTACTTTTGTATGTGAGAAGAGGCTTTAATTCCAAAAAAATAGTGTGCACTCATCCTATAGGCTCCTTCATTAAATTTGTTATCCATTTCTTAACCACGGTTACTAATAATATCCCGAGTAATGTCATACCGGAGAAGAATCCGTACATTCCTGCTGTACTCCAAATATCAATCATTACGCCCCCTGTAAAGGTAAAAAAGGCATTCCCCAGACCATTGCCCACAGCGGAGTATAAACCAACAGCAGTAGCACGCACCTCTGGAGGGGCCAGTTCTCTAACTAAAATCAAGGCAGCTGGTATATAAAGACCCACGGAGATTCCCTGCACGATCGTTGTAGCGTATACTAGTTCACTTGAAGGCTCAAAAAAATACAAAAACCAGCGACTGCAAGATACGAGAGCGCTTAATAAGATAACATTTAAAACTCCCACACTATCGATGACCTTCTGGGCATATTTCATAAAAGGAGCCTCACTCCCTGCTGCCAGCAAGAAAGCGATGCCCACTCCAGATAGTGTACCTCCTACTGATAAAATAAATGTTCCGAAATAATAGTTATTTGCCAGTACTGGACCAAATATAAAAAAGTTCGAAACCAGGAACAGCATGAACGGCTTTTGTTTCAACAGAACCTTTAATCCAGCTCGGAACGAAACAGATACTTCTTCAGATCGTCTTGGAAATTGAAATAATGCGATTAAGGCTAGAATTAACCCGAATGAAAAGAAATAGAAGATCCAATTAAGAGAACCCGTCAAATCGGTCACACGGCCAAGGATAAATACGGATACCGCAAATCCTATGGCACCCCATAATCGTATATTCCCATATTCTTTCCCATTGGAGTGCACAAAGTTCAAGGATAAACTGTCCGACAACGGTACAATGCCGGATTGAAATACGGCAATAGAAATGATACCAATTAGTAAAAAAGGAAAGAGCTGCATAAATGGATACAATAAACCAAGTATAGCTGCCATTATGGAAGCGATCATTAACAGCCTTTTTGGCCTTCTAGTATAATCACTGATCATCCCCCACACTGGCTGCACAAAAATAGTAACAAGGGGTAAAGCTGCTATAACTAAACCTATTTGCGTGTGGTTCAGCCCTTTCTCCTCTTCTAAGAAAACTGATAATAACGGAAAAAGGGAACCGAAGGAGAAGAATGCAAAGAAATAAAAAAGCTGGATAAAACGATACGTTTTTTCAATTGAAGGCTTTGTCATCAATAAAACCTCTTAGGGATCATCATTTAGCCAGTTCGTAAATAGAGGCGGCATAGATCTCGACAGCTTTCTTCATATCAGCGAGCCTGACATGCTCATCTTTTTGGTGGGCTGTATCTGGACTGTCCGTAAGCATGGCTCCAAATGCCACACCGGCATGAAGGGAGCGAGCGTATGTAGCACCGCCGATCGATACAGGTGTGTCATTTTTTCCTGTTGCCTCATTATAGACCCGCAAAAGAGTTGCCAAAAATGGATGGTTTTTTTCCATGAATAAGGCTTTTAAATGATCGTATACTTCAAGGGTTCCACTATTTTCTTCTGCATAACTTTGAAGTGCGGATATAATTTCGTCCCCCTCAGCTGTAACCGGGTATCTGACATTCATCCCGAGAATTAAGGAGCTCTTTGGTTGGATGCTGAGAGAACCAAGATTACTAGTAAGTGCACCAGAATCTTCATCCGACTGTTTAAGACGCAAACCACTTCCATCAGTCTGATTAAAACCTTCAGTGATTTTTTTAAGAATATACTTCCATTCTGAATGAATAGGTAGGGTTAGCAAGTAGGTGATTAACTCTATAATTGCGTTCACGCCCGCTTCCGGCTTACTGGCGTGAGCAGCTTCTCCATGAAATGTAATCGTATAAGTTTCTTCAATTTTATCAACGGAGACATTAATTTTACGATCTGCCGCGTACTTGTTTAGGTGAGTTTCCAGGTCTTCTTTAGAACGTACCACCGCTCTGGCTTGATCAGGAACCATATTCAAGCGGTCTCCTCCACTTAGACTGACGAACTCTACGGCAGGAATTTCATGCCCGCTGAGAAAAGGAGTGGGAAAAGTGATATAGCTATCCAATAATCCTTTTTCTGCATGTATAACTGGAAAGGAGGCGTCAGGAGAGAATCCGAAAGTAGGCATTTCCTCCTTTTTAAAATAATAATCCATTCCTTCCCAGTCCCTTTCTTCATCTGTCCCCAGAATAAGTCTGACACGTTTGTTGGGTTTAAAACCCTTGTCTTTAAGTATTTTCATTGCAATATAGGCCGCCATGACTGGACCTTTGTCATCCTGAGCTCCTCTTGCAAATAAAAGGCCATCTCTTATAGTCGGCTCAAAAGGGGGTGTTGTCCAGTCATTTCCAGCAGGTACGACGTCCAGATGACCAAGAATCCCCAGTAATTCTTCCCCTTCACCAAATTCGATATGCCCGGCGTGTCCATCGATATTTTTAGTAAGAAAACCATCTTTCTGAGCTATATGAAGCATGGTTTCCAACACATCGTGAATTGGTTTTCCATATGGATATTCTTCACTATCCTCATATACACTAGGAATTTTAAGAATTTGAGACACCTTTGTGACAAACTCCTCTTCGTAAATACCACTCAATTTTTTGAAATCCATTAAGATGCCCCTCCTTTTATAATCTTTGCGTAAACTTCGTCATTGCATATCGCATATAATTCTGCATTTTCTGGTATAGATTCGTCTAATTTACGATTAATAGACAAGTCCTGTCGGTCAGCAATGAGAGTCGCACCTTCCCCCAGTAATTCTTGAAAAGCGTCTCTGTATATCTTCCATTGGCTTCTCATAGGGATGTGGTATAGATCTTCTCCGACAGATCTTTTTAAAAGCTGACCGTAAATTTCGGACACTCCTTTTCTGAAAGCTGAGCGGACGGCAAGAGAGGAGATCGTATCGTTAGAAAGGATAAATTCATCGACATGGATATGCTTAAAGTTCTTAATATGTTTTTCATCCATAATTTCCACAATGGTATGGACTTCCTTAGCAATCGACTCAATGGAGGAAGCAATTAATAATGTCTGTCCATCAGCTACCTGCTCATTACTCAATTTATCATTGGCAAATACAAGGACCGCCTTTGCATGTTTTATATTTGCTTTTTCCAATGTGTCCGTATTAGAAGCTTCCCCTTTTACATAGTGGATGTTTTCTTCAAGAAGTGGGGCTTCCTTCAGTTGATCAATGATAATCACTTCCGCTTTAGGATTCGTATCTATAATTTCCTTTATGGCAAAATGGGCTTTTTGCGACCAGCCTATAATGATGAAATGACCGGAATCCTTATACATGATATCACCCTCCAAACGTTTTTTTCTAAATAAAGCCAAAGCGTCAATAATTTTACTGATCACTACTCCAATAAGCCCGATTCCTATCACGTATAAGCCTATGGCGATTAAACGCCCAGCTACTGTTACCGGATAGTAATCCCCATATCCAACTGTAGTTACAGTGGTCATCACCCACCAGAATCCATCAAAAATAGTAGGGAATGTTTCATTCTCTACCAGCACAATTAATACTGAAGATAATATAACAAGTAATGCACTTGATAAAAAAAGTACGGTGTTGTTTATTTTAACCATTTTAAGAAAGAACTTCCTGAGAATCACCATTAGGTCGCCTCCTTTTTTTAAGAAGTTGTAAATTTAGTGAATTATCTGTAAAATAAGCGTATTTTTGTAGAAACAGCCTTTTTCACTATAGTAGAATGAAACCATCTTCACTGGCACCACAAATTCCAATGATAACGAATAAGGAGTGGTTTTTTGAATCATCCATCTTCCCGCATGCTCAATCGAATTAAGGCTGTTTATCTTTTTATAAGAGACCAGGGAATTGTGACAACGAACGAGCTCGCTGACGAATTCGGAATTACAGATCGAACCATGCAGAGGGACTTAAGCGTTTTGGAATATAACGGACTTGTATCAAGTCCTAATCGTGGGAAGTGGACCGCTACTAAAAAGAAAGTTAAAACTGGATAAATATGTACAAGACCACCCGTTCCTTAGGATCGGGTGGTTTTTTAATGATTATTCAAGATTAGTAATGGAGAATAAATAGTTGAGTTCCTCTTCGCGCAGCTCTCGATATTCCCCCAATTCTAAATTTGGGTCAAGTTCCAGGGATCCCATTTTAATACGTTTTAGATAGACCACTTTTTTATCGACTGCTTCAAACATTCGTTTTACTTGATGGAATTTTCCTTCCGTAATGGTCAATTCAATCTCGGAGCGGTCATCAGATACAAGGATATTGAGCTCAGCGGGTTTGGTTTTGTATCCATCATCAAGTGTAACCCCCTTGGAAAAGTCTTCTGTATCTTTCTCTGTTACTTTTCCTTCAATAATCGCAAAATATGTTTTCCCAACATCTTTTTTTGGAGAAGTAAGCCTATGATTTAACTGTCCATCATTGGTGATCAGCAAAAGTCCTTCCGTATCTTTATCCAGCCGGCCTACTGGAAAAGGACTAAACACGCTATCTTCCGGCTGCAGAATATCAATGACGGTAGTTTCATTGGCGTCTTCAGTAGCGGAGATAAGGTCCCCTGGCTTATTCATCATAATGTAAATAAACTCTCGGTACTCCACTTCTTCTCCCATCACAGTAATTTCGTCTGCTTCTGTATTAATGTGGGTTTTAGGACTCTTCTCCGGCTGTCCATTTACTCGTACGTTCCCACCTTTAAGCAGAGACTTTACCTCTTTACGTGTTCCATAGCCCATGTTGGCTAACAATTTATCGATCCTCATATTAAAATCTCCTTCACCTGCGCTTTAAGAATTTATCTAATACTCTTACTCTTCCACCAAGTACTCGTTCTAATAACGTGGACTTGTATGTTAACCACAAATAAATTATACCGCCTGAGCCTATACTTAACATAAGTACCAGTAAAGCGTCCAACCTGCTTTCAGTGGGGTTAAGAAAGAATCCTGCCAGTCCTTTCACAAGGAAGACAGCTATGGCCATTATGGTTGTTAATATGAGCACAAGTAGTGTACGCTTGTATAATTGTCTGTACGAGAACTCTATCGCTGTAAATATCCGCCAAAAGTTCAAAGTCACGGCAGCCACTACACCGATCCCGGTAGCCAGGATGGCTCCTTTAGGTCCCATTATTGTAATGAGCCATGTATTAAGTAGTAATTTAAGGAAAATGCCGGTTCCCAGACTTATCACAGCAAAGTTCTGACGGTTTATTCCCTGAAGAACAGATGACGTCACCGTATAAAGAGCAAGGAATAAACCAACAGGAGCGTACCACCTTAACAGGCTCCCTTTAAAAAGAAAATCTTCAAGGTTTTCATCTACTCCATAAAACGTGCCGTAGGCTTCGAATGCTACTACAGACAATCCGACTGCGGCAGGTATAATAAGAATGGCAATGATCTGCAGGGCTTGGTTCACCTGGTTATTCAACTGCTTCATATTTTTATTCGTAAAGGATTGAGTAATAGCGGGCAGCAGGGCCAGAGACAAACCAATTCCGAACGTTACAGGGATCATAACCAGTTTATGACTTAAAAAGTTAATGATTGAAAATGAATTTTTATATTCCAATCCAGCCGCCGTAATTGCTCTTTCCAGCGTAAACTGGTCAATCAGCTGATAAAGCGGTGTAGCAATACCTACTAATATAAAAGGACCAGCGTAGGTAAACAGCTCTTGAAACATTTCTTTATTGGATAAACCATACGTGTATTCCTGTGCATCCAGCTGACGATCTAAATATGGCTTTCGTTTTCTCCAGTAAAGATACAATACGATACAAGAAGCAATCCCCCCAATAAAAGCGGCGAACGTTGCGAAGCCAACTGCTCTTGGAATGGGACCTTGCATTACTTGAACTATAAGAAAGACGGAAACAAGTAAGAATACAATTCTTACAATTTGCTCCACCACCTGTGATACAGCCGTAGGTGCCATAGATTCATATCCCTGGAAGAAGCCTCGGGTAATACTCATTGGCGGAATCACTAACAAAGCAAAACTTACCATCTGGATAACCATGGTCGCGTCACCTAG
Organism: Halobacillus sp.; assembly: GCF_049282395.1. Taxonomy (NCBI): domain Bacteria; kingdom Bacillati; phylum Bacillota; class Bacilli; order Caryophanales; family Bacillaceae; genus Halobacillus; species Halobacillus sp. The sequence goes on from NZ_JBAPTY010000029.1 coordinate 33,109, forward strand.
AATGGGTGAATCAGCCCCAACCGTCCAGGAAGCTACTTGCTCAGCAGCGAAAAATAGTATCAAGAATGCTACTATACCGCTAATAGACATAAGAGTCAGACCGGCCTTCAGCATCCTTCTGCCGGTTTCATAGTCTTCAAGGGCGTTATATTTAGAAACAAATTTGGACACGGCTACTGGAATCCCCATACTGGACAAGCTTAAAAGAATGCTATAAGGAACATAAGCGTAAGAGAATAAATCTGTTCCTTCCGTACCTACCATATTTTCAAATGGTACCGTATAAATCATACCCAGGAATTTTGATAAAAAAGTCCCGGCCGTTAATAACATCGTGCCTTTTAAGATTTTCGACATTTTTTACTATTCACCTTCAATTTTATTGTAGAATCGACCTCATCTATTTTATCATAGATAAAGGTGAAACAATGAACGATTGGCCAAAAAGAAAGGAAGAACCTCATGACTTACCAAGTAACCGTAATCGGAGGAGGCCCCTCTGGTTTAATGGCAGCCATTGCTGCTGCTGAACAAGGCGTAAAAACACTTCTAATTGATAAAGGAAATAAATTAGGTACTAAGCTTGCAATCTCTGGTGGAGGCCGCTGCAATGTTACCAATCGTCTTCCAGAAGAAGAAGTGATTAAACATATTCCGGGAAATGGCAAGTTTTTATATAGTCCATTTTCTGTATTTAATAACTATGACATCATAGATTTTTTTGAAGGACTGGGTGTTGCTTTAAAAGAAGAGGACCATGGACGTATGTTCCCTGTAAGTAATAAAGCGAAAGATGTCGTACAGTCTCTATTGGACCGACTGGAGAACCTGAATGTTGAGGTTCGAAAGAAAACACCGGTAGAGAGTATTCGCTATGGCAGCGAAGGACACGAAATTACACTTCAATCGAAAGAAACAATTATGACGAAAGCTGTTATTATTGCAGTTGGTGGGAAAGCAGTGCCTCACACGGGCAGTACTGGAGACGGTTACGCCTGGGCGAAGGAAGCAGGACATGTCATTACGGAGCTTTTTCCTACCGAGGTTCCTTTACTATCGAACGAAGAATTTATAAAAGATAAAAGTCTTCAGGGGTTATCTTTAAGAGACGTAGACGTATCTGTGCTTAACCAGAAAGGGAAGCAGATTGTAACCCATCGCATGGATATGCTTTTTACTCATTTCGGGCTTTCGGGTCCTGCCATCCTGCGATGTTCTCAATATGTGGTTAAAGAATTTATGAAAGGGCATAAGCCGGTTACTATTGAAATAGACTGTATGCCTGATAAAAAAGAACATTCCCTTTATGAAGAACTGCAGCAGGATTTGAAGAATCATCCTAAGAAAACATTTAGAAACCTGGTAAAAGGGACAGTTCCCGAACGATTATTAGATTATTTACTAGATTACACAAATATCGAAGCAGATGAAAAAGCAGCTAATCTTTCTAATCAAAAGTTACAGAAATTCGTATCCCTTATTAAACATTTTCAAGTCAAAACACATGATACCCTTCCTATTGAAAAAGCCTTTGTTACAGGTGGAGGAGTATCAATTAAGGAAATTATACCAAATACTATGCAGTCAAAGCTTATGAACGGGCTTTACTTTTGTGGTGAAATTTTAGATATCCACGGATATACCGGAGGATATAATATTACCTCGGCAATGGTAACCGGGCGAGTAGCGGGGATGCATGCTGCCTGGGAATCCATGGGCTAGGTAAGGAAACAATAGATGCTTTACAGGTGGCGACTCTGTTTCGATCTTCTCTCATTGGTCCACATGTCGTTATCCATAAGAAAAATGAGAAGCATTAAGAGCTTCTCGCTTTTCTTTTTTTATATTCTTTTTCTCTTCCTAGCTCTCTATTTAAGAGAATCTGCATCTCTTCTCTATCTTCTTTCTCCACAACCGGATCTTCCTTAACCCAATCAAGTGAATATACAATATAATAGCTCCGGATTCTTCTAAAATAGATTGTGGTATTGGGGAATTTGTCAAAATAACCACGTACCATTTTTCTTCCAGAATAGCTCCATCTTGTTAATTTAATAGAAATCCCCTCCGAACATACATTCCTATATCATTATAACTATGATGCGATCCAAGAGCAATCCCTTCCCCTATTAGAGTGGGCAGCTTTGATAATCTATTGTCTATTTAGGATTAGTTAAGAAGAAGGAAGAGTATAATTTATATGTGTATGAGACAACCTGTCGTCATATTTTACCGTAAAAAAAAAGCCTTGAAAACATCCAAGACTTTTTCTATTGATGTGGCGGCGTCCTACTCTCACGGGGATCGACCCGACTACCATCGGCGCTGAAGAGCTT
>NZ_JBAPTY010000030.1:0-4883 GCF_049282395.1 Halobacillus sp.
GAAGCTCAGGTCATTTTAACAGAGGAAAACAGGGAAATCGCCCGGGAACTCGCTGGTAAGTCCATGGTATTGTTAAAGAACGACAACGTACTGCCGCTTGATGAACGACAGCGGACCGCACTGGTTGGACCTTTCTCCACCAGTACAGATATCCTTGGACCTTGGTCATGGGGTGGGTCCTCGGAAGATACCATAACCGTTGACAAAGGGTTGGCTGACTACCTTGAGAAAGACCACTTGTTTATTTCAGAAGGCTGCGGCATCGAAAAAGGAACAGAGGAGCAGCTGCAAACGAGTCTCGAGCAGGCGGAAAAAGCGGAAGTGATTGTGGTTGCCTTAGGAGAACATTCAGATATGAGCGGTGAAGCAGGCAGCAGGGCGGATATCTGTATCCCCGAAGTTCAATTGAACCTGCTGAAGAGAGTTAAAAAACTCGGCAAACCAGTTGTGGCTGTGCTTTTTAATGGACGTCCGCTGGACTTAAGAGATATCACAGCAAACGCTGATGCTGTCATTGAAGCCTGGTACCCAGGAACAGAAGGCGGAAATGCATTGGCTGATATTCTTTTTGGTACCGTCAATCCATCCGCGAAGCTCACCATGTCCATGCCTTACTCGGTTGGCCAAGTTCCGATTTATTATAATCGTTACAACACCGGCCGTCCGAAAGATGCACCCGATGCGCCCGAACGGTTTGTATCTCAGTATTTAGATATACCGAACGAACCTTTCTACCCTTTTGGTTACGGCCTCAGTTACAGCGAGTTTGATTACGGGGAACTTCATTTATCCTCTGACCAGATAACAACGGATGAAGTTCTGTCGGTAACATCCACTGTAACGAACACCGGGAGTTACGCCGGTGAAGAGATTGTCCAGCTCTATATTCGTGATCTGGTGGGAGATGTTGTACGACCGCTTAAGGAATTGAAAGATTTCAGGAAGCTCCTTCTTGAGCCTGGTGAATCCAAGGAAGTCGTGTTCCAAATCGAAGAAAGTCAGCTCCGCTACTATCATGCGAATATGGAGCATACAAGTGACCCGGGAGAATTTGAAGTATTTATAGGAACGAATAGCCGCGATGTAAACGCAAAGAAATTCCGATTAAAATAAGGAACAAAAGCATAAAGGAATAAACTTCCACCTCAGGTCATCCAGATTATGGATGACCTGAGGTGGAAGTATTTTGTAATATTCGATATACTACTAGTTAGATTGTTTACTTCCAGGAAGCGGTTTCTTTCGACGCACTCTTAAGAACTCCCCTCTCCATCTTTCTCTCCACGACCTTTATTTCTATCAATCTAGATAAGTCAGATGAACTGCTTCACTCTTCTCATTTATCTTCATTCGAATATATCTTGTTTAATCGTTTAAAACACAGGTAAAAGCCCATTACACTTTTTATTATTGTAAGGAGGATAATTTCTGACTAATAACACTTCTTATGAAAAACTTAACAATACTGAATTAGTCGGATTATATTTTTCAATACTTTACAATATCTTCGACGGTCAGTTATCTAATGCCATGTTCCATGAAATAAATTTATTAGAGTCTATTGCGAAAAATAGAGGTTTTTTTCTATCTTACTTCCGGAAGATAAATAACCCAAATAAATTAATGGTTATAATCGAGTAACAAGCTAGCAAAGCTGGAAAATGAAACATTCGGGAGTATGTCGGTAAGAACTCTACCGTCATTATAACCATATTCGAAATGCTGAGCCTCTTAGCCCAGTCGATGGATTCCAAAGTCCACGATGATATATGGCAATTTGCTGAGCACACGATAAAAGGCTATCAGCAATTTACTCTTTACGAAGTGTACTGCTATTATATCGTCAGAAATTTAGAAGACGTCGCTCTTCACAGGAACCATTCAGATGACTATGATGAGTTGAAAGATATATTACCAAAAAGGATATTTACCTGTTAACAGGAATGAAAAGCTAACTATGTATGCTCTGCAAGGCCCGTCCTCTACAATAAGGACGGGCCTTTTCACCAATGGTGTTACCCGTGGTTTTATCTACTGCTGTCTGATACTCACATAGGAATAAGCTTCCTGACAAAAAACTATGAAACTTTGAATTTTAACTAATAGACCAGTAATGATCATTTTGATAAGGATAAATAGGCAGCCATGTGTTCAGTTAAGGGGATTTCAGTCAATAACTCTATAAAGAGAAACTGGCCGCTTGGATTGACTTCCAGAAATACATACTCTCCTTCAGGAGTAAGACGAAGATCAAATGCGCCATAGCAAATCTCGAGTTTTTCCATCACTTTACGAATAGAATTGCTCGTTTCTTGATCAAGCGAGTGAGGTCGAAAAGGAACAGAATGGTCAAATCGCCAGTCCAACTGTGATGAACCCGATTGGGAATCGATTTCAGCAGCATAGAGGTCATGACCAATGGCTGTCACTCTAATATCCATGGAAGCTTCAATTCGTTCCTGAAAAATAGCTGGGCACTGAGTAAGAGAATCAAGGCGGTTAAGATCGGAAGGTAATAATTCTTTAGTTGCTGTGATTGGACGAGGCGCACCGCCAATCCTTTTATAAACAAGAGGGATTCCTCGGTCAGCTAATGACCGTACAGCTGAAGGATCGTTAGTCATCAGTGTGTTCGGAATTCGTAAACCAGCTTCTTTAGCAGATGTAAGTTGAAATCCTTTACGATTAGCAATTCGGTTAGCATATGGTCGATTTACCCATTTCACTCCGGGTACAAAAGCTTCAAAGCTCTCGAGAAAATGTTCCCATTCACCGTGTACAAAATTCCTTGTGTCATCATCAAGTTCACTGTTTTCCTGCGGGGATTTCGGACGTCTCCACCAAATCGTTTTCACTTCAGATAATTCAACGGGGTGTCCGGATGAAGAAATAATTTTGGCATTCGGCTGCTGTTCTATGGACAAGGACATATGACAGGATTCTGTGAGGTCAGTAAAATCAATCCACTCCACTTTTTCTCCGCGTTTTTTTAAAGCTTCGGATACGGCTGCTGCATGGAAATCTCTTTTGTCAGCAACGATTAAAATGGTTTGATTCATTCCATTAATCCCCTAATCCGTATCACAAAAGCCGTCGTTTAGCACAAGTGTTTTCGAAACCGTCTGCATGACTTGGCCGACCGGATTAAGACGGGGATCATCTGCTAAATCTTCTGGAACCCAGCCTATCCTCCTCGAAAACATCCTCTCCAGTTCAGCCACCTGACTTTCGCCGATATACGTTTGTTCACTCACAGGCAGAGGCGCTCCTCCAAGGCTGAAGATCTTATCCATATTCTGCTTAACCTCGGAACTTCCCAGTCCACCCGGCACTTTTTTAATCGTCCAGGGACGCAGTTCATAAATGGTTGCGTTTTCTTTGATACCTACATGAACTGGTTTCCCAAATTTCGTAAAATTTCTCGGCGGATTATTCCATTCTTCCATAAAAGTCAAATCTGTCCTTGGAATGATCCAAGTTCCCTGCCTGTCCGCCACGTATATGGACTCTTCATTTTCATCTGTTAAAAAACCTGCAAAATCTACGGCATCTTTTCTTCTTAATGAGGCGGCAGTCCAGTTTTTTACTTGCTTTAAATTAGCCATTATCTCTTATCCCTCCTTATTTATTAAATCTACTAGTGGTTCAGCTTCGATTGGTATTATTCACCTCCTTTTATTAAATCTTAGCACATTTTGCCATAAAATGTTTGAATATTCTGAATAATAATGGTTTTATTAGACTTTTCATTTCAATGTGAATAGATCCTGCCCGGGACAACTAAGACGAAAAGTATGATAGGCCACAAAAAACACGGCCTCCATTGAATTGGAAACCGTGTCATCAAAGATAATGGTGAGTTGATTTTTAAATACTCTATTGCCGCACTTAAGACTAACCTCTATATCTAATGGTCAATCCCTGCAGGAAGTTCCGTGCATACTGATCACCGAACTGACGGTAATTCTTATGCCCTTCTTTTCTTAGCAGCGCACTGACTTCCCCTTTCGTAATCTTCACATTCACTTCATCCAGAATATCGATGATATCCTCGGCCGTTAATTTCAGGGCGATCTTCACTTTTTTCAGCATGACGTTATTCACACTGGATTGATTCTTAATCGAACGGTCGGGCTTATTCGACTGGCCGGGCTTTGGCTCCTGGGGTCCTCGTTTGAACGTGATCAAACCATTCAGGAAAGACTCAAGCATACTATTTGTGCATTTAATGTGATCCTCATTTTCTTCTTCCTCATCTACATCCTCTGATTTGGTAAGAACCTTACGCACTTCTTCTATGGTAAGATCCTCTCCACCTAGTTTAAAAATTTCAGCCATATCCTGATCTTTTATATCAAGTGCGTATCTTAATCTTATGACGATATCGTTATTATCCATGTAAAAACCTCCAAAATACTAATTCCTGGTTATACCTAAGCGGTTTACCGAAATACGCCTTAGGTACCCTTAAAGAATGATTTTACCATAAAGGCGGCATGTGCGCAGTCCAGCCCACCAACTAAAAGAAGCTGAAGACCACGGCACTGGTCTTCAGCTATCTATTATCCATTATTCGATGCTTACAAAGGGAATCCCTATTATTAACGCTGCGTCATGACATGAACAATTTCCTTGCCACTCATATCGGACAGATAGTATGTAGGCAAATTCGTCTATCCTCCAATAAAGCTTCGCGGTCATCGCCCCAATACAGGCGATAGTGGTCAGCATCTGTCGGATAGATACTGTGGTCACTAAATTGATTATACTGAGGAAGTTTTTCCTTCCCTTCATTAAGCCCCAAAACCCAAATAAGCTCTAGCAGAAAAATAAGAAAGCAAAGCTTCGTTGATACACAAAGAAGCTTTGCTAAACTGCTCATT
>NZ_JBAPTY010000031.1:0-1861 GCF_049282395.1 Halobacillus sp.
CTCCTGCGGGAGGAACATGATCGGTGAGATCCCGCAGGGCTGTTAAGCCCGAGGAAACTCACCACATGCCCGCGGAAAGCGAGTCGTACCCTCGAGCCCCTTACTCCACTCAATATCTCGAAGTCGAGTCTTCCACAATCGGGCCCTTTAGCTTAATAAATCTGCTGTAACTTTACCATAACCTAATTATGGATAAGTTTACATTCAAGGCGTTTTATTCAGCAGGTGGGCCGAACTTCCCTTGATTGAAATCAAGATAAGCCTGCTTGATCTCATCCATTGAATTCATAACAAATGGACCATAAGGAACAATGTTCTCTCTTATTGGAGCACCAGAATAGACGAGGATTTTAGTTTGACGCTGGTTAGCTCTGATTTTTAGTTCACTGGATTGATGCTCGTTTCCTTTGTCCTTATAGGAAAGTGTTGCCACGCCATGTTTATTTAGCTCGGTGCTGCTTGTCCCGACGGATATACTCCCGGCTAATACATAAAGAAATGCATTATGTGTCTCAGGTATATAATGAGAAAGTTCGGCATGCTCAGCCAGATTAATCTCACTTAATGTGAAAGGCACAATAGATTCCAAAGGACCTTCAACTCCTGCAATGTTTCCGGAGAAAACCTTTATGGAACCACCCTCAAACGGAACAACAGGGGCCTTTTCAGAGTACACATTCTGATAGATCGTATCGGTATTTCTTTTATCTTTAGGAAGGTTTAACCAAAGCTGGAGGGTGTGCGCGATATCATCTTCCACACCATCTTCTGCATGACGAGCGGCCCAGCCTGCATTCATGTACTGAACGTCACCTGGCTCAAGAATATCACGTCCGCCGCCATTATCAATATGTTCAAGACGGCCATCCACTACATAGGTAACGGTTTGAAAACCACGATGCGGATGGTCAGGAAACGTGCCTTTTTTAAACCAGTCCTCCGCCATCAGGATGAACGGATCGAATTCTGCCCAGCGGTCTACAGGTAATACCCATCCTTTTTGAATAGCCGGGAAGCCCATTTCGTTATATTTCACATACCATGAATCTTTCACATCTCTTTTAAAGTGTGTTTCATCCAATTCTATCATCCTTTCTAATTGATTTGCTATTGCTGTTATTTAAAAAAATTACATACATGATATTATTCGGGGATTTCATTGAAGTTCTGGTCTATCTTGCTAAGAAGATGTTCTAATTGCTCTTTCTCTCTACTCGTTAGATTTTTAGTGGCAATCTTATTGAACTCTTCGGTCACGGGCAGTATTTCTTCGCGTAACTCGCTGCCGGTTGGCGTTAGATAAAGCTCCAATGAACGACGATCTTCAATTGAGTAGTTCCTAGTAATAAACCCTTTACTCTCCAGGTTGGAAGCCATACGGGCAATATTAGTTTTATCTTTATTTAACTTCCTGGAGATCTGCCTCTGGTTTAGTCCATCTTCCTCCCAGAGAAGCATCATAATGAGATTCTGTTCAGGAGCAAGGTTGTAGGGTTCAAGTCTTGATTTAATGTAATTTGTCAACTTTAAATCCGTACGGTGGATTTTAATGCTGATATAATCTTCAAAAGATAACTTCATGGTCTATCCCTCTCTATGGTATGCCACCAGAAAAATAGTTGCTATACATACTAATTAAATTAATTTTAGATTAAAAAATAAAGACAGGTTTGTCAAATGAAGGGCTTTGGGACTTTTAAGCTAGTTAAGTCAAATCGTCGGAAACAGGTTTCTACTAAAACTACGAGTTTATGTTCTTGAACCATTCCATTCAATTCATATAAAATGAAGCGGTTAGATTCTGTATCTTCGCATATAAGTGTTATGGTAAAAAATAGTATTCTATTGAAATCTACTAAAT
>NZ_JBAPTY010000032.1:0-4594 GCF_049282395.1 Halobacillus sp.
GAGCAGAAGGGAAGGATGGTACACAGGAGAAAGAAATCACCCTGCGTATGAGTGAATATTTACGTGACTATCTGCAAGAAGCAGGAGCACTTGTGTATTTAACCAGAAATGAAGATAAGGACCTCTCTTCTGAGAATGCCGGGAGTTTATCAAGGCGGAAATCAGAAGATATACGTAACCGTGTTCAATACATTAAAGAAAAAGAAGCAGATTTTTATTTAAGCATTCATTTAAATGCTATACCATCTCCTAAGTGGAGAGGAGCTCAGACATTCTTTAATTCAAATAACCCTGAAAGTGAACATCTGGCTAAATTTATTCAATCTGAAATTAGAACGAATCTTGAAAACACTGACCGGCAGGCCATGGATTTGACATCCATTTATCTTCTTAAACAGGTAGAGGCTCCAGGAGTCCTTGTGGAAGCTGGCTTTCTATCGAATGGAGAAGAGCGGGAGCTGCTTAAGTCGGAGGAATATCAAAGAAAGATGGCTGCCTCCATTTATCAGGGGGTACTTCGATATGTGACCGAGAGAGAATATCCTTCTGAAAATGGATTGTAAGCAAATTACTTAGAAAGCGTTTCAGATATGTTATACTAGCATTATTGAACATTTCTAAGGATGGTGAACGGCTTTGTTAACACAAGAAAAAGTACTCGAAATCCTTCATCCAATCGAAGATCCGTTTTTACATAAAACGTTGGAAGAAACCGGTGGGATTGAAGATATATCAATTAAAGAAGAAAAAAACCATGTAAGTGTTAAAGTCTTGATTGCAAAGACAAACACGGCAGAACAAATGGAACTTCAACAGACTATAGTGAATGCACTGAAAAGCGGCGGGGCAGCTACTGTAGGGCTCCGATTTGACCAGCTTCCAGAAGATGTGATCAATAAATTTCAGCCGGAAGCAGAAAGTCAGCAGGAAGAATCGTTACTTGATGGAGGCTCCAATACAAAATTCCTTACCATTGCCAGTGGTAAAGGCGGTGTTGGTAAATCAACAGTTACGGTCAACTTGGCAGTAGCACTTACGCGATTGGGTAAGAAAGTAGGAATCATTGACGCTGACATCTATGGCTTCAGTGTTCCGGACATGATGGGCGTGGAAGAGCGCCCGGTTGTACGCGGGGAAAAGATTATCCCTGTTGAGCGATTCGGAGTAAAGGTCGTTTCCATGGGCTTCTTCGTGGAAGATAACTCTCCGATCATTTGGAGAGGTCCTATGCTTGGCAAGATGCTGACAAGCTTCTTTAAAGAAGTGGAGTGGGGCGATCTTGACTATCTACTTCTTGATTTACCGCCAGGAACAGGGGACGTAGCTTTGGATGTTCACTCCATGCTTCCTTCGTCTAAGGAAATTATTGTGACGACTCCTCACCCGACTGCGGCTTTTGTAGCTGCACGAGCTGGGCAGATGGCTTTGAAGACAGAGCATGAAATCCTGGGAGTTATCGAGAACATGGCTTATTTTGAAAGTAAGGAAACCGGAAATAAAGAATTTGTCTTTGGACGCGGAGGAGGGACGAAGCTTGCTGAAACACTGCAAACCGGTGTGCTCGGTCATATTCCTCTACAGCAGCCGTACGAAGATGAAGATGTCTTCGCTCCTTCCGTTTATCAATCCGACCACCCAATTGGGTTAAGCTACCGGAACATTGCTGCTAAAATTATTGATAAGTATTAAATAAGAAATCACGCGATTCCCTCAAATAAAGGGAATCGCGTGATTTTTACTGGGAAGATCCGCCGCCCTGTTCCTGGCCGCCGCTGTCGGATTGTTGTTCTTCATTTCCACCTTGCTGGCCTTCTCCTCCGGAAGAGGAAGAACCTTCACCGGTTTTCATTTTTTCTGCAGCCTTTAACATCGTTTCACTCATCTTGGCTTGAACCACAGGACTATTTAATGTCTCCTGGATTGTCTTCTCAAGATGTTCACGGAACTTCTGTCCCTGCATAACCGTAACCATTTGCTCCATCATTTCAGGATTTTTGTATATCTCAATTAAGAGCTTCTGGTATTCAGGGTCTTTCATTAAACCTTTTAATAGATCCTTTTCTTGTTCTTCCAAGGTTTTACTGAAACCTTGTACGAATGAAGGATCAGAAAACAGCTTACTCCAAAATTCTTTTCCTTTCTCAGAAACCAAGGTTTCACTGACCGATTGGGCCACCACTTCGGATTCAAGAGTCATGGATTGCTGCATTTTTTCATCAGAGAGAACTTCCGTGAGGGCTTTTTTGCCTTCATCGGTTTTCAATATATCCACAATCATTTTTTTCGTTGTATCATAATCCGCCTGTTGGCTTGCTCCTGAGCTGCCGTTACAAGCTGCCAGGAAAACAAGAATGATGACGGGACATAAAAATCGAATTTTGGACATGATAGGATGTCCCCTTTCTTTCGTTCTCCTTGGTCTTACTATTCGCGTTTCGACAAATTTTATACCGCAGGAGGAAAAAAGCCGCGCTTCATGATAAAATACGTAGGAAAATCTTTTTTGCATTTAGGAGGAACATGCGTGAATAGTCGTAAATGGGTGAGGTTATTTTTAACAACGCTGCTGCTTGGCGGAGTTTTAACCCTCGTAACCAGTTTTATATTTAAACAAGATTCTTATGCCGAAGTTCTTCAGCCGTTTCAATTATTTGAATTAGTGGGTTTATTATTATTCTTTTCCGGTCTTGGATTTATATTCAGCGTCATTAGTCAGATGGGCTTTTTTGCTTATCTAACGGTGAATCAGTTTGGAAAAGGCTTATTCAGATCTTTTTGGCCAGCACTGCAATTATTTTTAATTGCTTTTACATTATTTGATCTTGTTTATTTCCGTTATCAAGCGTCTGAAGAAGGTTCAATCGGAGTATATTTACTAACAGCGCTGGGAATTTTAGCGATATCCCTGGTGGTAGCCTACGTAAAAGCGAAAGAGACGAAGTCTTATGCTTTTATTCCAGCTCTGTTTTTTATGGTAGTTGTTACCACGGTAGAATGGGTGCCTGCTTTGAGAGCCCAGGGAAGTGACTATATATGGATGATGATTATTCCACTGCTTGCTTGTAATGCTTATCAGCTTCTGCTTCTTCATCGCCTGACAAATAACCAGGAAAGCGCTGCTTAAATTAATCAGCCACTGTGGATCCACAGTGGCTGATTTTTAATTAATTTGAGTAGTTTCTGATTCTCCGCCGCTTACCAGTTCGGATATGCTGACAAATTTTAATCCTTTTTGCTTCAACCCTGGAAGTATGACTTCTAAAGCTTTTGGTGTCTGCTTAACAGAATCTGAAGCATGTAATAAAATAATATCTCCTTTTTCACCCTCGTTTAAAACTTGATCAATGATGGCGTTTGTTCCGGGATTTTCCCAATCTCTAGGGTTCAGACTCCACTGCACAGCCTGCATACCTTCATTTTCAATTAGTTTCAGCACCTCTTTATCCATATGTCCATGAGGGGGCCGAATCCATTTAATTTGTTCAAACCCTAGTTTTTCAAAAGTTTCCTTAGCCTTACTCAAATCCGATCTTACTTGTTCAGGTTTTAATTCTAAATAGCTTTCATATTCATATCCCATCATTCCTATTTCATGTTTTCCTTCCTGGATAGCTGTCACAATATCGGGGTGGCGTTCTGCCCACTCACCGCTAACAAAAAAAGTCGCCTGGGCCTGGTGCGCTTCCAGCTGCTCTAAAATTTCATACACTTTGTCGCTTCCCCAGCTGATATTAAAAGTCAAAGCGACAAATGATAAATCCTCACTCCCCTGGGTTAATGCTCGAGGTTCACCATTATTAGAGAAAACAGGAAGTTGGCTCCATTGACCTAACCAAAGAAATAACGCGCAAAATAGTGCGAGTGTTACTACAACGCCATAACGCTTTAACCGTTCCACTTTCCACGTATAAAAGCTCAAAGTTACTGCAACTCCTTCCTTCCAATATGTTCTATACATATGAAAAAAAGGACAACCTATGCTAAAAACAATGAATTTGGGGTAAAAATATAAAAAGGTTGGTTATCAGGGAGGTTCTGGCTATGCACGGAATAATAATCAATGATCAAGAACAACGTGAAATGGAATACCTTTTAAAAAGAGAGATGGAAGAAATCACATTTGATCTAGGAGACCACCGAATAGATATAGGGATTAAAAGAGCGATGGAAGAACGGTATGATGTTTTATTTCAAATATTTCGGAGGTTTGGTTCCCGGGAAGAATGTCTGCAATACATGCCTAAAAAGAAAAAAGAAAACTAAACTTACGCTAGAGTTCAGGGACTACCCTGGGCTTTTTAGTTTTCTTAAATTCCTGTGTATAGAGGAGATTTTAAAAAAAGATAAAAAAATTGCTTAAAAGTATTGCATTCCATTTTTAATCCATGGTATATTATTAATCGTTGTCGGGAAAGGCGAGCGAATATAAAGCAAACTGAAAACGACACACACAAAATCATTTAAAACAAGTTGTTGACTTAAACGAGTCACAATGATATGATTATTAAGTCGCTGTTTTGAAGCGGCAAACGAAAACTTTTGATCTTTGAAAACTGAACGAACCAACCAGTACGTCAAGATATTCTTTCATTAT
>NZ_JBAPTY010000033.1:0-2023 GCF_049282395.1 Halobacillus sp.
CATCTCTAAGTTGTTACTATCCTGCTGCATAATAATCTTGTATTGCGTCAGTTCAAAAAGCTTCTTAATCTCCTCTACCATACTTTGGTCCGACCCCTCAGGAACAAAATCGCGAATTGTATGACTCGCGTAAAGGAGGGCGCCAAAATACTTTCTTGCCTCACGACTAAACTTTGTAAGGAAATCAAGAGCACTCTCGCTTTTCTTTTTTGTATTTATAATGTGATGAGCTTCATCCATCAAGATGAGATATCGTACAGCGTCTTCAAAAGCTAATTCTCCTCGATTATAAGCATCAAACTGAGGAGAACCGTTCGTTAGCATGGAGTCCCATAAGAGATTGAGAACGTTAAACAATTGCGCTTGGAAAACCTCGGCTCTCATTTGAGATAGGCCCCTCAGGGTAAACGTAACAACCTGTTGCTCATCAAAGTGTTCAATGGTTGATACGCCATTGAAAAGATGCGCGTAGGTTTCTACAAGGTTTCGAATGTTTAATTCGATGCTCTCCAGACGTCGTTTCCTTTCCTGACTCAGCTTCTCCCTTTGCTTTCCTTCCTTGATATTTTCATAGAGTTGTTCTTCGATAAAGGCAAGAAAATCGGTAAAGATAGGGTACTCCTCAACAGAAAGTTCAGTTATATTTGATTTTGAATTATCGTTCCATAAGCCAAGTTTTTCATAGAGCTTTCTTAATAGATTTTCATATTCTTTCAATTCACTATCATTCGCTTCAGGGGCTAAGAATTTATAGAACGTCGTCAACTTAGATAAGTGCTGAGTAAACGATGTATATTCGTCCTCTGCCGTTCGATACACCTGTAAAGGGTTGATGACCCCGTCTGACCCGTCTAACGCGATTTGTTTCCCGCCTAAAGCTTCCGTTAACTCTACAAATTCTCCGGTTACATCAAACGTCCGAACCTTATATCCTTTAATCGCGTTATCCAGCATAATTTTCTTAAGCGTGGTGGACTTCCCTGCTCCCATCGCCCCCACCATAACTCCGTTATAACTCTTACGCTGCTGATCTCTATGAAAAAGATCAAAGACAACGTTTCCTCCTGTCAGTGTCGTGCCATAGAAGGTACCAAAGGGATCGTTTAAGCTAGTAAAATGAAAAGGAAAGCCACCAGCTAACCCTAAGGCGGGTATCGGATGACCTTCCCTCTTGTTTCGATAAGTCGATTGTTCGGTATAATTTGTGAGTAGTGATTTCCATTCAAACTCCTGTTCATTTAAGAAAATAGATCCTCTGAAATTCTCATCCTGTAAAGTCGATAAGACCACTTTCACTTTATCTTCCAGCTCTTCTCTTGTTGGCGCACTTACATAATGTCTTAAGTGAACACGTTTAATGATTTCTCCTTCCTCAGAGACCTGGTTGTATAACTCCCTCAAATCATCGTAGTTATTTTGCGCCTCTATAATGCCAGCATTATCTTTTTCATTAATCATTCGGGAACTTTGTTCAGCCATCCCTTTGTTTAAACCATCCCGGACTTTGTAACGATCGTCCGAGACAATATCCATCGTTGTAATGACATTCTCCATATTGAAAATAGGTTCTAGCCAAAAGTCCGCAACGTTTTTAGGGAAGGCATACACATGGACACAAACTTCATAACCATCTCCTTTACGAATAAAGGATTCTTGGAACTTAACCCCTCCTTGTGGTTGGATATGGGCAAGCAAGAAAGGGTTATAGCCTTTTTCTTGAGTCTCTTCTGTATCACTTTTCTTTTTGAGAAATGAGAACAATATTTAACCCCTCTTTTCTAACTTGGAATTTTGATTATAAAGTTTATAGAGCAAATCGAGCTTCTTTTCATCGGTTAACTCCATAGTGGGAGCGACTCGTCCGAGATAGCGCCTACAATTGTTTCTGTATTCAGCAAGCTGTTTAAGGCTAGTTGCATAAATAAATAGATAAAACTCTCTATTCGTCCGGTAGGTCTCCAAAAATTGAAGTTCCTCTCGTTTTCGAATTAAAAAGCGCTCATAGAGAGGCGCTTTGTTTTGA
>NZ_JBAPTY010000034.1:0-15785 GCF_049282395.1 Halobacillus sp.
TAATTAAAGAGCTTGAGCTGGATGTCGATGTGATTGCTGGATGTGCAACTGCTGGTATCCCTCATGCAGCCTGGGTAGCTGAGCGACTGGATCTGCCGATGGTGTACGTTCGCTCGTCACCAAAGAAACATGGGAAAGAGAATCAAATTGAAGGGCACATTGAAAAGGGGCAGCGCGCCGTGGTAATCGAAGATTTGATTTCTACAGGTAAGTCCTCCATTGAGTCTGCCCAAGCATTACGGATGGCTGGAGTAGAAGTAGAAACGGTGCTGTCTATCTTTACCTACAATTTAGAAAGAGCAAATGAAGCCTTTCTGGAAAGTGAGTTGTCTTACCAATCGCTGGCGAGCTTTGACCAGTTGTTGCTTCAATTAATTCAGCAAGGTCAATTGAAAGAGAAAGAAGTCCAGTTACTGAATGAGTGGAAAAAAGATCCCGCTGTCTTTACGCAAAATTAACATAGCGTCAGTTGCTATTTGGAGCGTCTCCTAGTAGGATGGAATCATCAGAAAGTAATGGTGATGATATTGAAATCAAGAAAGCATTCTTTTTTCATATTAATGAACGCGTCCCTGGGGTTACTCACGTGCTTTGTATATTTATATACGTGGGTGGCTTTTTCTTTCATGGAATCCATGTTTTCCTGGCAGCCTCTGTTGAGCCTGGCAGGTTCGATTACGCTTTTTATCCTATGGAACATGTATATGCTGAAGAGAGAAAGAAACCGGTACTGGGCGCAGGCTATTTTTTCTTATGTTGGTTCCATTGTTATTTTTGCCTATTTTTTAACGTGAAAGAACAGTTTTCTGGTGACTTTTAAGCAGCAAGGACCATAAAATAATGGAGGGGGCCCGAGTTCAACTCGGGCACCCTCCATTATTATTTGGACTTAACTTTCTTTGCTTTTCTCTTTTGCTGCCCGTCTCAGTTCTCTAACATATGAGAATTCGGGGGTAACGAAAAGAGTTTGTTGATGGTCATAGGTAACAAAGCCAGGCTTAGCTCCAGACGGTTTTTTCACATGCTTGATTTGAGTATAGTCCACAGGAACAGTAGAAGACTGGCTGGATTTACTGAAATTAGCTGCCAGCTGAGCTGCTTCAAGTAAAGTGTCCTCACTCGGAGCATCATTTCGAATAACCACGTGCGAACCTGGGATATCCTTCGCATGCAGCCATATATCGGATTTGTTAGCCATACGATTAGTTAAATATTCATTCTGCTTATTGTTCCTACCGACATAAATCAGCGTACCGTCACTCGATAAAAAGCTTTCCGGTGCCGGCTTCTGAGGTTTGTTCTTTTTCTTGCCGTGATAGGAAGGTTTCTTCTTCATATACCCTTGTTCTCTTAGTTCGTCCCTGATTTCTTCAATGTCCTGCTCACGGGCTGTTTCTACTTGTTGAATCAACCGTTCGAAATATTGAATTTCCTCTTCTGCCTTTTTTACTTCCTGCTGAACAACCTGCTTAGATTTTTTCAGTTTCTGATACGTTTGGAAATAGTTTTGAGCATTTTCACTTGGTGACTTATTTGGATTCAGTTCAATAGTCAGTTCTGACTGATCAGGATCATAATAGTCTACGACTGTAACTTCAGAGTCTCCATTTTGCACCATATGCATGTGAGCTGTTAACAATTCGCCTAGACGCTGATACTCTTCCGCTGATTCTGAACGTTTTAACGTCTGTTCATGCTTTTTAATTTTTCGCTTATTTTTGTCCCGCTCATTTTTTAGGAAGCGATACAGATCGCCTGCTTGCTGTTTTACTCGGTCTCTTTCTGCTTTCCCTGAATAATAACCGTCCAGCATTCCACTGACCGTGTCATAAGTTTCAACTTTTTCTGAAAAAGAGTGGAGGGGAAACACATAAAACTGTTCCCGTTCCGCTAAATGAACACGAGGTTCGTAGTCATGATTCAGAATACGCTCCCGAACATCCCCATAAGCCTCGGCATAGGCTTTTCGTCCACCAAGTTTTGCCTGGTGGGCAATTTCTTTTGTGATCATCGGGGAAAAGCCCATTACGGTTCTAAGGATTTGCTGATCGATTTTTCCAGCGTTAAAATCGAGCTTTCTTAACAATGTATCAGGTTCTAGATCGATAGGGCTTGTTTTCCCTTGCTCAGGCGGCAGTTTATAAGGCTGGCCGGGCATGATGGTCCGGTGCCGGTTCTGAGAAGGAGGGAGATGTTTAATGCTGTCGAGAATGTGTCCCTGCTCTTCGTCAACTAACAGGATGTTCGAATGTTTGCCCATGACTTCGATAATTAAAGTCTTAAGTGTTTCATCGCCTACTTCGTTGCGAGTCCGCACCTGAAATTTTACAATTCGCTCCATGCTGACCTGTTCAATGCTTTCAATAAATCCTCCGACCAGATGCTTACGGAGAAGCATACATAGCATCGGCGGTTCTTTGGGGTTATTATAATCGTCCTTTGTTAAATGAAAGCGTGCATAGCTCGGATGAGCTGATAATAATAAGGAATGATTTTTACGCTGTGCACGAACCGTAAATACAAGTTCTGTATCTGTAGGCTGATAGATTTTCATAATTCGTCCGGACTGGATCGTTTCCTCCAGTTCGTGGGTGATCGCCCGGGTTACAATTCCGTCAAAAGACATTGTCTTCACCTCTCTAATGTTGACAGTATAGCATGTTTTGCCCGCCTCTACACGACCAAAGGCTGGGAATATCACTGCTTATGCGATTCTCTTATAAGTCAGACCTTAGGTCAATGATTCGCGTTTACACTCCCCCTTTTGGTAAAATAGGATTAAATAACGAACGTAAAGGTGATGGATCATGGTTAATAGTATGACAGGGTATGGGAAAAGCTCCACCGAAGTAGGAGAATCCAGGGTTTTGATCGAAATACGCTCGGTCAATCATAGATATTTGGACATTTCCCCCAAAATGCCAAGAACCCTGCTTTTTTTAGAGGAAAAAATTAAAAAAGTCGTCAGGAATAAGATGGAGCGAGGTCGAATAGATCTGTTTATTTCCCTGGAGGGTCAGGGACTATTTGAAAAAAAAGTGTCTGTGGATTGGAATGTCCTTGATCAATACATAAACAGACTGCATGAAGTGAAGGATCGGTACGATTTGACGGGGGATATATCTATTGATATGGTATCCAAGTTAGACGATGTTTTCTTTACCGAGGATATAGAGGATGACACAAACGAACTCCAGCGATCCCTTTTATCTACATTGGAACAAGCTCTCGATCAGTTAATTATTATGCGGGAGAACGAAGGGAAAAGGCTTACAGAAGACCTCCAGGCACGTGCCTCAAGCGTAAGTCATCTGCTTGAAAAACTTGAATCCCGACGTCCGGTCGTTGTTAATGAATACAAGGATAGGATTCGTACTAGAATTGAGGATTACGTGAAGGAAGAAATTCAGCCGGATGATGCCCGTATTCTTCAGGAAGTGGGGCTGTTAGCTGAAAAAGGGGATGTCACGGAGGAATTTACTAGGCTGCGTTCTCATATCTTTCAATTTACCAAGACACTTGAACAGACAGGATCGGTTGGAAGGCGGCTTGATTTTATTGTTCAGGAGATGCACCGCGAGGTAAATACAATTGGATCGAAATCCAATGATTCAAAAGTGACAGGGTGGGTTATAGAATTAAAGAGTGAAATAGAGAAAATGAAAGAACAAGTACAAAATGTTGAATAGTAATTGTGTTTATGACTAGTTTTTTCTTATAATAGAGGTAATGATTATTTTGTCCTGGTCAAAAGAAGGAGGAGTCAGCTTTGAGTCTAAGGTTAATCAATATCGGTTTTGGTAACGTAGTATCTGCCAACCGTATCATTTCTATCGTGTCACCGGAGTCTGCACCTATTAAACGTATTATTACGGTTGCGCGTGACAATAATAAATTAGTAGATGCTACATACGGTCGTCGTACACGCGCCGTTATTATTACTGACAGTGATCATGTAGTCCTGTCAGCTGTACAGCCGGAAACGGTAGGGCAGCGTGTAATCAGCAGCGACGAGATGTCCGACGAGAACTAGGAGGATTTTTGCAGTGATAGATGAGAAGGGAATACTATTTATACTTTCCGGCCCCTCGGGTGTAGGAAAAGGAACAGTAAGAAAAGCGCTGTTCGACCAATCTACCGACCTTCGTTATTCCATCTCTATGACGACCCGCAATCCCCGGGATGGGGAAGTAGACGGGATTGATTATTTCTTTAAGTCAAGAGAGGAGTTCGAAAAACTGATCAGTGAAGGTCAGCTGATCGAGCATGCTGAGTATGTAGGCAATTATTATGGAACGCCTCGTCAATACGTGGAAAAAACGTTGAACGAGGGCAAGGATGTTTTCTTAGAAATTGAAGTCCAGGGCGCCCTTAAAGTCCGTGAGAACTTTCCGCAAGGCGTGTTCATATTTTTAATTCCACCTTCCCTGGAGGAATTAAAAGACAGAATTGTGAATCGTGGCACAGAAACGGAAGATAAAGTTAAGAACCGTTTGCATGCGGCTAAAGAAGAAATCGATATGATGGACGCCTACGACTATGTCGTCGTCAATGATGAAATTGACAATGCGGTTACGAAAGTGCAATCCATTGTCGCAAGTGAACATTGCAAACGTGAGCGAGTAGCTCATCAGTATAAAAAAGCATTGGAGGATGAATAAATTATGATGTTAGAACCGTCCATTGATTCTTTACAGAAACAAATCAAATCCAAGTACACATTGGTAACCTTATCAGCAAGAAGAGCCCGTGAATTGAAGCAGGGCAGTGCTCCAATGGTAGATAAACCAACTTCCCACCAGCACGTGGGTGTGGCGTTGGAAGAAATTCGTGATGGTAAACTCGACTACACGTATTCCGACGAAATACAGTCTCGTACAGAAACCACATAAAGCTACGAGCTTCTTGAATAATTTGTAGAAAAAGCCGCGCTTCCTGGTTGTTATAGCGCGGCTTTTCCTATCCTTTACAGGAACGGAGGAGGACGGACCTATGTTAGAAGGGAAGAAGATCGTCTTAGGAGTATCTGGAGGAATTGCAGCGTATAAAGCAGCAGCCCTTACAAGTAAACTGGCGCAGGCTGGAGCTGAAGTGAGAGTGATCATGACAGAGAGCGCTCATCATTTTGTTGGCCCAAACACCTTTCAGGCTCTATCCAGACGACCGGTTTACACCGACACATTTAAAGAAGTCGACCCGACTCAAATCCAGCACATTGATCTGGCAGACTGGGCAGATTTATTTTTGCTTGCCCCTGCGACGGCGAACATTATTGGAAAATTAGCAGGAGGAATTGCCGACGATATGCTTTCAACTACCCTGCTTGCAACAGAAGCTCCTGTCTATATAGCACCTGCGATGAATGTGCATATGTATAGCCACCCTGCGGTAATTAAGAATCTGAAGCAATTGGATGAATGGGGTTTTCGCTTTATAGAACCGGGTGAAGGGTACTTAGCATGCGGTTATGTAGGTAAAGGTCGTTTAGAAGAACCGGAAAGCATCGTACAGGTGCTGGAAAACGAGTTTAATAAAACAACGGTTCTAAAGGGTAAACGAGTTCTCATTACAGCAGGACCTACACGTGAAAATATTGATCCTGTCCGCTATTTTACGAACCCTTCGACAGGAAGGATGGGATTTGCACTGGCCCGTCAGGCTTCGCTTATGGGAGCAGAGGTCACACTTATCACAGGTCCGGTCGATTTAGACACACCGGGAGGCGTCAAAAGAATTGACATTATAACAGCTGAGGATATGTATCAGGCAGTATTAAAAGAATATCCCCAACAGGATTTTGTGATTAAATCTGCAGCTGTTGCAGACTACAAGCCTAAGGTGACCTATGAGCATAAGATGAAAAAATCCTCAGGCGATTACGCTGTCGAAATGGAACGAACAAAGGACATCCTAAAAGAGCTTGGCAGGCAGAAAGAACACCAGTATTTAATCGGCTTTGCGGCGGAGACGAATGACCTTGAGGGTTACGGAAGACAAAAGCTTGAGAAAAAGAATCTCGATGCGATTGTGATTAATAACGTGGCTGAGGAAGGTTCTGGTTTCGGTCATGATACGAACGCTTCACTCATGATATTCAGTACAGGTAAAGAAAACACATTCCCCTTAATGTCTAAGGACGACCTGGCCCGTAAAATCCTTGAAGAGTCTGTTCATGATATGAAGGGTGAATCTTCGTGACCATTGCCAATGTGATTGTTGATGTCCCCTCACAAAATACGAACCGCCCCTTTGACTACGGAATTCCAAAGAAGTTTGAAGGAATTGTCCAGCCGGGGGTCAGGGTGATTATCCCTTTTGGCCCCCGGAAAATAATGGGGTATGTCGTATCTCTTTCAGAGGAGAGCGACTTTTCAAAAATAAAAAATATTATCGATGTCCTGGACGTAACACCGGTACTCACAGAGGAATTGCTCGAGCTTGGAAAATGGCTCTCACAAAAGACACTTAGTTACTATATTTCCTGTCTTCAGGTGATGCTTCCACAAGTGATGAAAGCAAAATATAGAAAAGAACTCTGGAAGCTTACAGATGAGTATCTTCAATCGGATTTAGATCCATTGTTTGATGGAAGAGCTGTCATTGACTATGAAGAATTTGAACAATCCAATCTCAGCTATAAAATGCTCAGGAAGCATATAGATGATGGGGAAGTGGATGTTCATTATGAAGTGAAAAGCAGGGAAACAAAAAAAGTCACCAGCATGCTGGAGCCTCAAATGGATACCATGCAGCTTGAAGAAGTGCTTGTGGACTTATCCAAGCAAGCTAAAAAACAGAGGGCGATTGTCGAATATTTTATGGATCATAGAGAACCGATTCCGAAAAAACAACTGCTTCAGACACTGGGAACGACTGCTGCCTCCGTTAAACCTTTGGTGAAACAGGGAGTACTTCAGGAATATGAGCAGGAAGTTTTCCG
The DNA here is from genome assembly GCF_049282395.1 of Halobacillus sp. NCBI lineage: Bacteria > Bacillati > Bacillota > Bacilli > Caryophanales > Bacillaceae > Halobacillus > Halobacillus sp. Next base: position 6,941 of record NZ_JBAPTY010000034.1, read on the forward strand.
GGATCCTTATCAAAACCGAATTTTTGAAAGGACCGAGCCATTTCCTCTTACCGACGAACAATCCAAGGCTATAGAACCGATTTTGTCATCCATAGAACAAAGACAGCATGAAGTGTTTTTGCTTCATGGTGTAACTGGAAGTGGTAAGACAGAAGTCTACTTACAATCTATTCAGCAGGTCATAGACGATGGAAAAGAGGCGATCATGCTTGTACCTGAAATTGCCTTAACTCCCCAGATGGTAGAGCGATTTAAAGGACGGTTTGGCTCAAAAGTAGCCGTGCTGCACAGTGCCCTTTCTGCAGGAGAAAAATATGATGAGTGGCGAAAGATTCAGCGGAAAGAAGTTCAGGTTGTAGTAGGTGCCCGATCGGCCATTTTTGCTCCCTTTTCAAATATTGGGATCATCATTATCGACGAAGAGCATGAAAACAGCTATAAGCAGGAAGACCGGACACGTTATCATGCAAGAGATGTGGCCATCGAGCGGGCAAGCCGCCATGGATCTCCGGTTGTTCTGGGGAGTGCAACCCCCGCTCTTGAAACTTATGCCCGCGCAGCCAAAGGTAATTATCATTTGCTAACGTTATCAAAGCGGATGAATAATGCCGTGATGCCTGAAGTAGAACTCGTGGATATGCGGGAGGAGCTTCATGAAGGCAATCGATCTATGTTTTCCAGAGTACTTAAAGAGAAAATCGAAGAGCGGCTGGCACGCAGGGAACAGGTTGTTTTGTTCCTGAATCGAAGGGGCTATTCCACCTTTGTCATGTGCCGGGACTGCGGTCACGTAATGGAATGTCCGCACTGTGATATCGCGCTGACCTATCATAAAAATCAAAATCGCCTCAAGTGCCACTACTGCTCTCATGAAGAGCCTATGCCAACAGAATGCCCTGAATGTGAAAGTAAAACCATTCGTTATTTTGGCACCGGAACGCAAAAGGTAGAAGAAGTTCTTCAGCAGCTTATACCGGAAGCGGAAGTAATCAGGATGGATGTAGATACCACCAGAAGAAAAGGCGCTCATGAAAAACTCCTGCAGCAATTTGGAGATAAAAAAGCCGATATACTGCTCGGTACACAGATGATTGCCAAAGGATTGGATTTTGGTAATGTGACCCTGGTAGGAGTGCTGGCCGCAGATGCTCTTCTTAATCTTCCTGACTTTCGTGCCTCTGAAAAAACCTTCCAGCTTATTACTCAGGTAAGCGGACGAGCCGGACGCCATGAGAAACCGGGTGAAGTCATTATTCAGACTTACACACCTGAGCACTACAGTGTGGAGCTCGCTAGTCAGTATGAATACGAGCAGTTTTTCCAAGAAGAAATGAAGCTAAGAAAAGCTTTTAATTATCCTCCTTATTATTTTCTGACCTTATTTACGGTTTCTCATCCCAACGAGCTGAAGGTTCAGGAAGTTACTCAAAAGATTGTGCAGTTTATGCGACAGAAGTTATCCGATCAGTCTATGGTGCTTGGACCAACCCCCTCCGCACTTACTCGGATCAATAATAGATATCGCTATCAATGCATGGTAAAATACAAGAAGGAACCAGAGCAGCGAAAGCTCGTAGAACGGATCTTGCACTACTATGAAGATGAAATGAAACAGGAAAATGGACTGCAGATCGTGGTCGATTTTCAACCGTACCAGTTGATGTAGAAAGGAGACTTGCTTGATGACACGCATTGCATTTATGGGGACGCCTGATTTTGCTGTCCCGGTTTTAGACCGGCTGATGGAAGGTCAATATAATGTAGTTCTCGCTGTAACTCAACCAGACAGACCGAAAGGCAGAAAGAAGGTCATGACCCCTCCGCCTGTTAAAGTCGCAGCTGAAAAGCACGGCATTCCGGTTTTCCAGCCGGAAAAGATTAAGAATGAATATGAGGAAGTATTAAAATATGAGCCTGATCTCATCATTACGGCAGCTTTCGGACAGATCCTTACTGAAGACCTGCTTCAGGCACCTGAATACGGCTGTATTAACGTTCACGCCTCGTTATTACCTGAATTCCGCGGAGGCGCTCCGATTCATTACGCTATTCTTGAAGGGAAAAAGGAAACCGGTGTCACCATTATGTATATGGTGAAGAAGCTTGATGCAGGCGATATGCTCGCTAAAACGGTTGTTCCTATTGATGACGACGATCACGTGGGAACCCTGCATGATAAACTTTCCGTAGCCGGATCTGATCTGCTCATGCAGACACTTCCTTCTTTACTGGAAGGTTCCGTCACACCACAGCGGCAGGATCATTCCCAGGCCACTTTTGCAGGAAATATTAAAAGAGAACAAGAGCTTATTAATTGGTACAGGGATCAACAGGAAGTTTATAATCACGTGCGTGGACTTCATCCCTGGCCGGTAGCTTATACTCTGTGGAATAGAAAGCCCCTTAAAGTCTGGTGGCTCGAGAAAGTGAACGGCACGTTTAATCAGGAACCAGGAACCGTTGTTGAAATTGCAGAAGACGGTTTCCTTGTGCAGACTGGTGATGGCAAGGCTGTTAAAGTTGTCGACCTGCAGCCTTCTGGTAAAAAACGAATGGACGGTCGCTCCTTCATTAACGGAACCGGTCAGTCACTAACTGAAGGCGAACGTCTGGGGGAGCACGATGAGTAAATATGTTTTGAGGGAAACGGCGCTTGACTTATTAACCCGCATTGGAGAGCAGGGCGGATTCAGTCACGTTCTGTTAGATCGCGAGATTACGAAACAGGACCTGTCCCGCCAGGACGGGGCTCTTCTTACAGAAATTGTGTATGGAACTCTGCAGCGAAGAGACTTGATTGATTATTATGTTCAGCCCTTTGTGGCGAAGCAGAAGAAAATCAAACCATGGGTACGCTGGCTTTTATATATGTCCGTCTATCAAATGGAGTTTCTTGAGCGCGTACCAGACCACGCCATTATTCACGAAGCTGTTGAAATTTCAAAGAGACGCGGTCACAAAGGGATTTCTTCTTTTACAAATGGTGTACTGAGAAGCGTTCAGCGCAAAGGCCTCCGCAGTCTGGATGAGATTGAGGATCCAGAGGAACGCTTAGCGATTGAAACGAGTCATCCTGCATGGCTGGTGAAGCGCTGGATGGATCAGTATGGCAGAAGCATTACGGAAGAAATGTGCCGCGCTAACATGCAGCATCTGCCTTTATCTGTTCGCGTGCAGCCGCTGCGGATTTCACGATTGGAAGCTATGGAGCAGTTAAGAGAAGATGGCTTCAAAGTGGAAGAAAGTCTGCTGTCTCCGCAAGGTATGGTAGTCAGTGAAGGGCAGCTTCTGAAGCATTCATTGTTTACCGAGGATAAAGTAACGATTCAGGATCAAAGTTCTATGCTTGTCGCTGAGATGATGGATCTTGAAAAAGGAATGACAATTCTTGATGCCTGCAGTGCCCCAGGGGGGAAAACCACCCATATAGCAGAGAAAATGGAAGACCAGGGCGAGATTATTGCGTATGATTTACATGCTAAAAAGGCTAAACTGGTAAATAAGAAAGCTGAACAGCTGCAGTTAACGTCTATTCAGGCAAGTCAAGCTGATTCTAGAAATCTTGCTGAATTGCATGAGGCAGCTTCATTTGATCGGATTTTACTCGATGCACCCTGTTCTGGACTGGGGGTTCTTAGGGGTAAACCGGATATTAAGTATCACAAACAACTGGAAGACGTATTTTCACTTAGGAAGATACAGGATGAACTATTGGATCGTGTCGCACCGCTTCTCAAAGAAGGTGGAAAACTGGTTTATAGTACATGTACAGTGGACCGCCACGAAAATGAAGAAGCTGTACAGCATTTTCTTAAACATCATCCTGAGTTTACAGTCGATCACGAATTCTTCAATGATCTTCCTGAGGTCATGAAAGGTTCAAAAGGTCAAAGCGACTTTGGCCTTCAGATGTTTCCGCAGGATTTTGATACAGATGGATTCTTTTTGACGAGACTAGTCAAACAATCAAAATAATTGGAGGGGTCAATCATGGCCCCCTCCTTCCAATTTTTTGCTTTTCGTGCGCAAGGGTCAGCGGTAAGTATCGAAGGAAGTTTGCCGTTACTATTGTGCCGCAGAGCTTACCGAAAATGAGGTGAGTCCATGAATGGCTTTTATCTTACAGATCAAGGCAGGGTAAGAAATCATAATGAAGATGCCGGCGGCGTATTTAAGAATGACTCCGGGCAAATCTTAGCGGTAGTTGCAGACGGAATGGGAGGGCACCGTGCAGGAGATGTAGCAAGTCAGAAAGCAGCTTCTCATCTACATAGCAAATGGCAGGAAGCAGAGAAGCTTCGTACGCCTGACGAATCTCAATCCTGGCTAAAGCTTGCCATCCAGGCAGTAAATAACGAAATTATATCTTATGCCAATCAGAATGAGGACTGTCATGGTATGGGAACAACTGTAGTCGCGGCCATTTGCACAGAAGACTTTATAACGATTGCCCATATTGGAGACAGTCGCTGCTACTATGCTAATGCGTATGGATTTAAACAGCTCACGGAAGATCATTCTCTCGTTAATGAACTTGTCCGATCTGGACAAATCACGGAGGAACAGGCTGAACATCACCCCCGCAAAAACGTGCTTCTTAAAGCGCTGGGGACGGAGTATGACATTAAAGTGGATACAAAGACACTGGAATTTGAGCCTGGAGACAGACTGCTCCTTTGCACCGATGGACTCACGAACAAAGTAAGTGATGAAGAACTGTCTAAGCTCGCTTCTTTTGAAGGAGAATGGGCGGAGTTCTGTCAGGAGTTTGTGGATCTTGCTAATGATCGCGGGGGAGAAGACAACATAACGCTTGCCGTTGTGCATTATGACAGCACAGATGAGAAAAGAGGTGCGGATTAATGCTTAACGACCGTCTCCTTAATGACCGTTACCAAATTCAGGATATGATAGGCGGCGGTGGAATGGCCAACGTCTATTTGGCGCACGATGTCATTTTAGACAGGGAAGTTGCGATTAAGATTCTTCGTTTAGAGCATGAAAATGATGAGGAATTTATTGCGCGGTTTCATAGAGAGGCTCAGTCTACTACTAGTTTAGCTCATTCGAATATAGTCAATATCTATGATGTAGGTGAAGAAGAAGATATTTACTATATGGTCATGGAGTACGTAGACGGCATGACGCTTAAGCAGTATATCCAAAAGCACAGTCCGATCGACTTCGCGGAAGCAGTCGATATCATGAGACAAATTACATCAGCCATTTCCCATGCCCATGATAATGAAATTATCCATCGCGATATAAAGCCACAGAACATTTTGATTGATCATTACGGGCATGTAAAGGTAACCGATTTTGGGATTGCTATGGCTTTAAGTGCCACATCCCTGACTCAGACCAACTCAGTGCTTGGATCGGTTCATTACTTATCACCTGAGCAGGCTCGCGGGGGAATGGCCACAAAAAAATCAGACGTGTACTCGCTGGGCATTGTATTTTTTGAACTATTAACCGGCAGGCTTCCTTTTTCGGGAGAATCGCCGGTATCAATAGCTCTAAAGCACCTTCAGCATGAGACACCTTCGCTTCGAAGGTGGATTAACAATCTGCCGCAAAGTGTGGAAAACATTGTATTGAAAGCAACGGCTAAAGATCCTTTTCACCGTTATGAATCGGTCGTTGAGATGGAAGCGGATTTAGAAACAAGTCTGGAGCCCGACCGCGTAAATGAGCCGGCGTTTGAAACACCTGCTGAAGAAGAAGATGAGAAAACAAAGGCCATCCCTGTCATTACGGATGACACATACGGAGCCCAGGAAGAAGAGAATACAATCGTTCACAGTCAGACCAGTTCAACCCCTCCCGTGCGTGAGCGGAAGCCATCTAAACATGAGGCAGCACAGTCACCGCTTCACAAAGAGAAAAAGAAAAAAGGGGTGCGGTTCTGGCTGATCCCCATTTTAATCTTACTACTTAGCGGAGGCGCTGCCCTGTTTCTAATTCCGGGTATTATTCAGCCTGCAAACGTAGAGATGGTTGATGTATCAGGAATGGAGTATGAAGAAGCTTATAGCCAGCTAAGAGAGATGAATCTGGAAGTGAAGAGGGAAACTGAATATTCCGACGAGATTTCTGAAGGGAAGGTTATTCATACAGAACCAGAACCTGGTAAGATTATCAAGGAAGAGTCTGAAGTGGTAGTGTATGCAAGTATGGGGAAAGAGACAGCCGAGTTTAAGGATTATACGGGACAGAATTATGAAAAAGTGGAGCAGGAACTTAAAGATAAAGGATATGAGACCATTATTCCGTTTGAGGAAAGCAGTCAGCAGCCTGAAGGTGAGATTACAGCTCAACTTTCCCCTCAGGCAGGAGAAGAAGTTATTCCGGATGAAACGCGAGTGATTTTCCGGGTCAGCAGTGGACCTCCGAGAGTTAATCTTGGCGTCTTAGAAGGAATGACTGAGGAAGAGGCAACAAAATATCTGAATGAACGAAAACTTAAAGTTGACGTATCTGAGAATTATTCTGATCAGATTAAGCAAGGTGAAGTGATTTCTCAGAATCCAGAAGCCGCAACCCAGGTTAAAGAAGGATCTACGGTTTCTATTACGATTTCATTAGGACCTAAAGAAGAACCTCCAAGGACAGAAACCATTCAGATTGAGGTTCCCTTTGCACCGGAAACAGAGCAGGGTTCAGGACAGGAATCAACGGAAGAGTCCAATGAGGGGGCACAGGATCCGGAAAGTGGAACGGAGGAAGACTCCGGTGAAGGATCTGAACCGTCTCAAAGCACACAAACGACTGAACAGAAAGTACTGATTTATATTGAAGATATGGACCATAAATTATCTGATGTATTTAAAGAGGAAACCATTACAGAGGATACCGTGTTTGAAATCCCATTAACCATTAAGCCAGGAACCGAAGCATCCTACAAAGTACAAAGAGGTGACGAGGTCATTGAAGAAGGAAGTGTTCCGTATTAAGAAGGTGAAAGAATGCCAGTAGGGAAAATTATTAAAGCGTTGAGCGGTTTTTATTATGTTCTTTACGAAGGACATGTTTATCAATGCAGAGGCCGTGGAAACTTCAGGAAAAAGAAAGTGAGTCCGCTCGTAGGAGATACCGTAGAATTTAAAGCCGAAAAACAAGATGAAGGGTATATATTATCCATTGATAAGCGAAAGAATGAGTTTGTCAGACCTCCAATTTCTAATGTGGATCAGGCATTAATTGTGACATCCGCAGCCAATCCCGAGTTCAACGCTTTACTATTGGATCGCTTTCTTGTGCTAGTGGAAGCAAAACGGATTGAACCTTTCGTTGTGATTTCGAAGATGGATCAGTTAGATGAAGGAAGAGCAAAGGATATGAAAGTCTATCAACAGATGTATGAGTCAGTTGGTTATCCTGTTATCCTTTCTGCCGTGAACGATGCTGAATCCATGGAACAGATCAGGGCGCACCTGGCTGGCCGCACTACTGTCATTGCCGGTCAGTCAGGCGTTGGGAAATCATCTCTTTTGAATACGATTGATCCAAGGCTTTCAATTGACACAGACGAAATTTCTAAAAGTCTGGGACGCGGGAAGCATACCACGAGACATGTGGAGTTATATGAAATATCTGGTGGTCTTGTAGCTGATACACCCGGCTTCAGTTCACTGGAATTTGGTGACTTGCAGCTGGAACAATTACCCGAGTGTTTTCCAGAGTTTGTCCAAGTACAGGATGACTGCAAGTTTCGTGGGTGTCTGCACAATAAAGAGCCGAAATGTGCAGTGAAACACGGTGTAGAAGAAGGGGATATTTCCAAGCAGCGTTATGAACATTATCTGCAATTTCTAGAAGAAATACAAAACAGAAAGCCGAGGTATTAATAATGACAAAGATTGCTCCTTCCATTCTGGCTTCCGATTTTTCTAAATTGGGAGAAGAAATTAAAGATGTTGAACAAGGAGGCGCTGACTATATTCACGTGGACGTGATGGATGGTCATTTCGTACCTAATATTACGATTGGTCCTCTTATTGTGGATGCCATTCGTCCCTTGACCAGTCTGCCTCTTGATGTCCACTTAATGATTGAAAACCCTGATCAATATATTGAGGCTTTTGCAAAAGCCGGGGCGGATATTATTACGGTTCATCAGGAAGCCTGTCCACATTTACATCGGACTCTGCAGCTAATTAAGAGCTTTGGGGTTAAGGCCGGTGTCGTGATTAATCCAGCTACACCCGCTGAAACGATTAAACCTGTGCTCCAGGACGTTGACCTCGTGCTCCTTATGACGGTAAATCCTGGATTCGGCGGGCAATCGTTTATTGAATCTGTGGTTCCAAAAATTCAGCAGGTGGCTGATTGGCGTGAAGAGCAGTCGCTTTCCTTTGAGATAGAAATTGATGGCGGTGTAAAAGAGGAAACAGCTCCGATTTGTATTGAATCCGGTGCCGATGTACTTGTGGCCGGCAGTGCCATTTTTAAAGAAGAGGATCGCGGCCAAGCCATCGAAGTCATCCGTCATTCTGTAAAAGCTGAAAAATAATAAACTGAGAAGTTTTATGCGCCTGGAGGAGTGCCTGATGGCAGTTCCTTTAGGCTTTTTGTTTAGAAGGCTTTAATAACGTTTTGTTAATTTTTATAAAAGACTTTTTGAGCTAAAGGGCCGGTTAGTTGAAGACTCGAATTCGAGATAAATCGTGGTTCGTTACTTAAAAGGTATAGGGTTGGTTGGGAAATAACTCGCTTTCCTATGGGGGAACGGTGAGCTTCCTCGCTCGTTTCACTCCCTGCGGGATCTCACCTAGTCCCTTTTCCCATGGGAGTCTCGCCATTTCCCAACCAACCCAGCCACGGGAGAATAACGAACCCTTCC
>NZ_JBAPTY010000035.1:0-2016 GCF_049282395.1 Halobacillus sp.
CATTGAGGTGAAACGACATGATTCTCATGCAATTAAATCAATTAACCAAACGATTTGGAGCGGAATTGATTTTATCTAATATTAAATTGGAAGTACAAATGAATGATCGCATCGCAATTGTCGGTCGAAATGGTACAGGAAAATCGACATTGCTGAAGATGATGGCCGGTGAAATGAGCTACGATTCCGGTGACATTTTTAAACCGAAGGAAACGACCGTCGGATACCTGGCTCAGGATACAGGCCTTCAGTCCGAGGAATCCATATGGAATGAAATGGAAAAGGTTTTCTCTCATTTGAAGGAACTGGAAGATGAACTTCGTTCTATGGAAGTCAATATGGCAGATCCAGATCTTATGGATGATCCCGATCGCTATCAGCAGCTCCTCTCTACCTATGACCGGAAGCAGGAGTATTTCAAAACAGCGGGGGGTTATCAGTATGAAACGGAAATTAAATCCGTCCTGAATGGATTGAACTTCCATAATTTCGACTGGAACACACCAATAACGTCATTGAGCGGCGGCCAGAAAACTCGTTTAGCCCTTGGTAAGTTATTGTTGACCAGTCCGGATGTTCTGATTCTCGATGAGCCGACCAACCACCTGGACATCGACACGCTATCATGGCTGGAAGGATATTTACAGGGGTATAAGGGCGCGGTTGTCATCGTCTCGCACGACCGCTATTTTCTCGACAAGATCGTAAATACCGTTTATGAAATTGCCTTTCAATCTTCTAAGAAATACCCTGGCAACTACAGCGACTATTTGAAGAAAAAAGAAGCCGATTTTGAGATTGAAATGAAACACTTTGAAAAGCAGCAGGAAGAAATCAAGCGGATGGAAGACTTCATTCAGAAGAACATCGTTCGTGCAACGACCAGTAAGCGAGCACAAAGCCGTCGGAAACAGCTTGAGAAAATGGACAAGCTTGAGAAACCTAAAGACGACAACCAGTCGGCGAAATTCAGCTTCCAGGTTTCTAAAAAAAGCGGAAATGACGTCTTGAAGCTAAGAGAACTTGGTTTCAAGTATAATGAAGATTCCTACGTTTTTGAGAATGTCTCCTTCGACTTAAACCGCGGGGATTCGGTGGCTCTAGTCGGACCAAACGGTGTCGGAAAAACCACCTTGCTTAAGACCATCCTCGGTGAATTAAAAGCGGCTAAAGGAGATATTAAGCTTGGAACCAATGTTCAAATAGGTTATTACGATCAGGAACAGACCAAGCTTAATCCGAAGAAAAATGTACTTCAGGAACTTTGGGATGATTATCCTTTTAAAAATGAAAAAGATATTCGTACCGTACTTGGAAATTTCCTATTTTCGGGCGAAGATGTGCTTAAACCCGTATCTGCTCTTAGCGGCGGAGAAAGAGCCCGTCTTTCCTTAGCAAAGCTGATGATGCTAGAAGCTAACTTCCTTGTGCTAGATGAGCCGACCAACCACCTGGATTTGGACAGTAAAGAAGTTCTGGAAGCAGCGCTTATTGATTATCCCGGGACTTTGCTGTTTGTTTCCCACGACCGTTATTTTATTAACAAAATCGCGACAAACGTTGTGGAAATGCTGCCGGAAGAAACGCGGTTGTTCCTCGGTGACTATGATTACTATGTGAATAAAAAGCAGGAAGAGTATGAGCTTCAGCAAATTGAAGAAGCCGAACGACTGGAAAATGAAACACAAACGAAAGAGCCACAGGCTAAAAACAGCTTTCAGGAAGATAAAGCAGTGAAACGGGAAGAGCGTAAGAAAAACCGTCGTATAGCTGAAATTGAAGAAGAAATCGAAGAGCTGGAAGCAAAACTTGAAGAAATTGAAGAGCTTCTGTGCGATCCTGAGGTTTACCAGGACCACGAGCGCTCCCTTGAACTTACAGAAAGCAGCACACAAACTCAGCAGCGTGTGGAAAAGCTGATGGAAGAATGGGAATCCCTTCACGAATAGCAAATAAAAGAAGATGGTAAGGAAATGAAAGGCACCTCAGGTCATCCAGATTCTGGATGACCTGAGG
>NZ_JBAPTY010000036.1:0-2055 GCF_049282395.1 Halobacillus sp.
AAAATAGAAGTGTCTGCTCATCAGAACGTTTTACATAAGCAAGCAGTTCTTCACCGTAATCCACAAATTGAAAGCTTTCCCAGCTGCCAAACGCTGGTTCTGTTTTGTGCAATGAAATCACGCTCTGAAGAAAAGCGAACATTTCCAGATCCTGTTCATTCTCCTCCCATACCATACATTTCCGACACCCAGGATCTTCTCCACTGGTCATGCCAATCTCATCTCCATAGTAGATACAAGGGGTTCCTTCGTAGGACATTTGGAACAAGTACATGAGTTTTGCTGTTGGTTTATGCTCTTCCGCATAGGTCAGAACCCGTGGTGTATCATGACTGCCAAGCAGGTTAAAGGATAGCTCATTCACTGGAGCTGGATACATATGCTGTACGTGAGCAAGCTGATGATTAAATCGGAAGTTCAAACTGAACGTGCCGTTCCTGTGCCGAACATTCCTGAAATGAGTGAAGTGTGTGAACCAATGGCTCAAGCGCTTCAATAGATCGCCACAGGAAAGTTTTCACCAGAAGATGCTTTAAATGAGGCAACAGACATAATTAGTAAACAAATCGAACTGAATCACTCAGGGAACGAATAGGGGAAAGAAGAAAAGTTTACGTTGGCTGTAGGATTATTTGAACTGATTGCTGATCAATTTGGAAATGAATTCACTCGCTTTGCATCCGGCTCGGTCTTGATCGCCCTGCCGATTTCTATATTGTTCCTCCTTGCAGAAGTACTTCGTCTCAGGTTTGACAGCCGGAGGTACGAAGGGCTAATCTAGTAAGAAGTTCAGCTTAAGTTGTGGAGGATGCCTTTTGTACTTACATCAGGCATCTTCTTTTTATGGCAGAAATATGGTGGTTTATATAAGCCTGTATGGATTTCTGTTATCATTAGACATACCATTTAAAAAAAGACTGTTTAATAATAGAAGGTGATCGTGTTGGGAGTAACCATTAAACAAGTAGCTAAAGCCGCAGGAGTAGCACCGTCCACCGTTTCAAGAGTCATTGCTGACCACCCGAGGATCAGCGCAGCAACGAAGAAGCGCGTAAAAAAAGCGATGAAAGAAATGGGGTATCACCCGAACGCTAATGCACGAAACCTGGCGAATCGGTCAACCCAGTCCATTGGAGTGGTTATGCCTACCAGTGCAGACAAGGCGCTTCAAAACCCATTTTTTCCAGAAGTATTGAGGGGAATCAGTGCGGTTGCTCATCACTTGGATTATTCTCTGCTTCTGAGCACGGGGGAAACAGATGAAGAAATGCAGGAAGGCGTCGAACGGATGGTCTACAGCAACCGTGTCGATGGCATTATCCTGCTATATTCCCAAATCGATGACCCGGTTGTGAATTTTCTGCTCGAGCAGGATTTTCCCTTCGTGGTAGTTGGAAAGCCATCAGAACGTGTGGATGAAATCACACATGTGGATAACGATAATGTAAGAGCCGGCAAAGACATTACCAACCATCTGATTAGCCTCGGCCATAAAAATATCGGTTTTATCGGCGGCTCTAAGGACAGAATTGTGACGGTAGATCGAATGCGGGGTTACGAGCGGGCCTTAAAAGAAGCAGGTTTGCCTTTCTTAGAGGATTATCGAATTCATACCGAATTCTTAAAATCAGGAGGCCGGCAGGCGGTGCATGAGCTGTTTAGCCTCCCTGATCCTCCTACCGGCCTCGTAATTGCGGACGATTTAATGAGTATTGGTGTGGTGAATATGCTTGAGGAATTCGGTAAACGGGTGCCTCAGGATGTTTCGATTGTCAGTTTCAACAACGTGTATTTGTCCGAGGTCACCAGGCCGCCGCTTACTACTGTAGATATTCACATTTATCAGCTCGGCAGCCAGGCGGCTAAGTGTTTAATTGAAAAAATGAAAGACCGGTCGGAGCCTGCGAAGCGTATCATTATTCCCTATGAGATTAAGCATCGTGCGTCTGCGACAGAAAAGGAAGCATCCTCTAAAGTGTAGAGGTGCTTCTTTTTTGTTTAAAGAACTACCAAAAACCCCCACCTCAGGTCATCCATATTCTGGATGACCTGAGG